>JABDPK010000015.1 GCA_013042795.1 Saprospiraceae bacterium
TAATCTTCAAATACTTCGATATCATGTTGTTTCATGATAAATTCAGTGAATTTGCCTTTAAACCTGGTGGCTTTGACGAGGTGATTATCAATCCAGTGATAATTACCACCACGAGGTTTACCCATTAATAGCCCGTGATATTTAAATCCGTGACGATCCAGCCATTCAGCAGTAACATCCCTGTGATCTTCCGTCCTGGAAGTAAAAAATGTAATTACATGACCTTCATCATACCATTTATTGCAAATCTGCAAAGCATCCGGATATAGTTTGGCTGTGACCATTCTTTCCGGTTCTTCATTGGGAATATCGTCACATATTGTACCGTCAATGTCTATGAGAAAGTTCTTTACTTCATCCGGCAATTGGGGACTGAGATGATTCCCCTGCGAATCATAAAGATCTTTTAATCGCTTATCCATTATTCAAAAGTAATATATTCTTCAGGATTTAGAGCAACGCCACGATTCCATAATTCAAAATGAACATGAGGTCCGGTCGTTAATTCACCGGTATTTCCAATAATTGCAATGGCCTCGCCTGCAGATACAGTTTCACCAACTTTCTTTAACAATGTCGAGTTGTGTTTATAAATTGAAATCATATCATGGTTATGCTGTATTGATATCGTATTTCCTGTTTTTTCTGTCCATCCCGCATTAACGACAACACCATCCAGTATACTTTTTATCGGCGAATTGCTTGGTGCAACAATATCTACACCAAGATGATTGTTTTCCAGGTTGAATGATGCGCTGATATCACCTTTAAGGGGTGTTGTAAAATGGAGTAATTCAACCGGGGCACCTGAGTTTTGATTCGTCATTAGCTTGAAATCCTCAGCGGTTATACCTGCTATTTCCTGGTTCGTGGGATTAAGGATATTCCTTAATCCATTAGTATATACTCTTTGGGCATCCAGTTGTTCTTCCATTTCTTCAAGTCGTTCAATCAAATCCATATATACTTTATTGTTTTTGATTTCGGCATAACCCGGAACAGTATACCTAAGGGGTGTATATGAAATAAGTGCGAAAGTACTTAAGCCTACAAACAGGATGAAAAAAACAAGAAGGCTCATCACTCCAAGCATTGAAAAGCGTGTAGATTTTACTTCGCCAAGCGTGTCTTCATCAAAGATAACAAGGCGGTATTTGTCATTAATTTTCGACTTGCCGGATTTTTTCTTGTCTGTTTCTTCTGCCATTTTATTTAGGATATCTCACCGATTCAGTAAATCAGGCATTCTTTTTGAAAATGAATAGGGTAGTTTTAGCGTAAAAATTAAAATATTTTGGACTTAATTCAGTTATTAGAGTTGAAATTGAGTGCCGGATATCAAATAGCTGCATTTAGCTGTTCAAAATTCTTTCATTTATCCTAATAAAGCAATTTTTTAAGTTTGAAAAAATTCCTTCAATTTATATGCTTTGCTTTTGTATTAACAATAGTTTCTTCTTGTTCCACGACCAAGTCCAAGGACGAAATAAAGGGTTTTAAGAAATTCTATCATAATACAACGGCCAAGTTCAATGGATTCTTCAATGCGGAGGAACTCATGAAAGAGAGCATGGTCAAGCTCCAGGACATGCATCTTGATAACTACAACGAGATCCTTGATGTTTATGACTATGTAAATGTTGACAATCCTCAGTCTGTCAGTGCGGACCTGGATAAAGCCATAGAAAAAGTATCAACCGTTGCTACTATTCATGACATTTCAAATTATGTTGATGATTGTTACGTAATCATCGGAAAAGCCCAATACCTCAAACATGATTACGTAGGTGCAGAGGAGACATTCCAGTATTTTGAAGAAATGTTCGATCCCAAGAACCCTTATGGACGAGTTTATTCAAAGTCAAAATCCAAAAGAACTGGTCGTGCTACTCCCAAAGAGTTAAAACAACAAAGAAAGGAGAAAGAAAATGAAAGGAAAGAGCAACAAAAAGAAAGGGATGAACAGAAAAAGGAACGTGAAGAAATAAGGAAAGAACAACAAAAAACAAGAAAGGAGAAAGAAAAGGAACGGAAGAAGAAAGCAAAGGAAAGAAAGAAGAATGCTAAAAAAAGCAGAAGTTCTTCAAGAAGTTCGTCAAGAGGCTCCACAAGAAGTTCTGAGAAAGACTCAAGCCAGGATAAGGATGAAGAAATTAAAGCGCCGACAATTGACAGGGAAAAACAAAGAGAACAGGAAAAAGCGCTTGAAGCATTAAGAAAAGAAAAAGAAGAAGAGGAAAAAAGGAAGAAGGAAGAGGAGAAGAAAAAAGAAGCTGCTTTTAAATCCCAGGGTAAGGGAGCGATTTTTAAGAACAGAACAGCCTATACACAAGGTCTTTATTGGCTGGCCCGAACATATATCGCTACTGAAAGATATTCGACTGCAGAATATGTCATAAAAAAACTGGATGACATGGCCGGATTGAGTGATGATGTTGAAAGACAATTAAATGCAGTGAAAGCAGATCTGTATATTCAAAGAAAGGAATATAACCAGGCACTTGTCGCCCTGGAAGATGCTATAAATACTGAAAAGGACAGGAAATTAAAAGGACGCTATGCTTTTATCAGAGCACAGATATTTGAAAAATCTGACAACTCATCCATGGCATTTGGTGAATACAGGAGAGCCAAGAAATTAAGTCCGGAGTATGAAATGAAATTCAATGCCGTGCTGAACGAATTGAAGTTGTCTTACAGAACCGGCCAGACCAGTCAGAAAAAGGCAATGAATAAGCTGGATAAAATGCTTGCAGAGTCGAAGAATAAGGATTACTATGACCAAATCTATTTTACAATTGCCCAAATAAAGCTGGATGGTGGAGATATAAGTGGTGCGATCGCAAGTTTTAACGAGGCCATTGAGTCCACGGGAGGAAACCAACTCGTAAAGCTTGAAGCATATTTCAGGCTCGCTGAATTACTGTTTGACCAGGAATTGTATGCTGAAGCCAAGGAAAATTACGATATGGCACTGAAGATGATGCCTCTGACCGATGAGCGCTATAAAAAAGTCGAAAAGCTATCCAAAAACCTTGTAGAGATTGCTAAGAACATAGACGTTATCCGATTGCAGGACAGTCTTTTAAGGATGAGCCTGTTATCTGAAGATGAACTGACTGAGATGGCAAGGGATATTCTTACGCAAAAGGAGATTGAAGGCATAGATAAGGCTTCCGAGGCAGATGAAAAGAGGGCAAAAATCATCACTTCAAACAGGCAATTAAGTGCCGGGAGAAGTAATTTCTTTGCCTATAATCCACTGGCTCTGAACCAGGGTAAAACCGAGTTTAACCGGGTATGGGGAGACAGATTGCTTGAGGATAACTGGCGCCGATCACTTCGGGCAGATGCCGCACTGGCTGAGTTCCAGGAGGAAGAAGAAGCTGAAGAAATCAGGACTGATTTCAGTGATGAAGAAATCAGAGATATATTAAGGGATATCCCTAGGAATGAGATTCAAAAGAAATCAGCCAATGCAAAAATCCAGAATGCTCTATTTGCTTTGGGTAAATTATTCAGGGAACGATTACGCAACTATGAAAAATCTGTCGATGTTCTCGAAAGGCTGATCCGGGAATATCCGTCATATGATAAAAGGGATGAAGCATTATTCAACCTGTACCTTTCCTATTATGATTTAAACCAGATGGCCAGGGTAAATGAGGTGAAACAAAAGTTACTTGATGAATTCCCTGATTCCAAGTTTACAAAACTTGCTACCGATCCATCATACGCAAAGTCTTTGCGTGATCAGGAAAACTCAATCGAGGAATATTATTCCGAAACCTACCGATTGTTTGATAATGGAGAGCATGAACTTGTCATTTCACGATCCACTGAAAAGATAGATCTGTTTCCCAACAATAAAGAATACAATGCCAAATTCGACATGCTGAAAGCCATGAGTTATGGCAGTACAGAAGGAAAAGAAAAGTATATCGAAGAACTGGAAGCTCTGGTCAAAAGACATCCTAAGACTCCAGAGGAAACAAGGGCCAAGGAAATTTTGAGATTCCTGAGAGGGGACAGGGAGGCATTCGACAAAATCCTTTACGAAGAAGCACTTGATATATTTGAGCGCGAAGATGAAAAACTTCATTATGTTTTTATCGTGGTCTATGACCTGAGCCAAAGAGATTTCGACAGGGCAAAGATTGATATCAACAATTATAACAAAAAGTATCACCGTTTTGACAATCTCAAAACAAGCAATATTTATCTCAACCAGGAAAACAAGGCCCAGGTCATTCTTGTAAGATCATTCGAAAATAAGGATGAATCCATGACGTATTATCAAGGTGTCCAAAAAAACAAGAAGGAATATATAAAGAACGAGAAGATCCAATTCGACATGTTTGCCAGTACTCAGAAGAATTACAGGGAAGTCATAAAGCAGCAGGGTATATCAAACTACAGGGTGTTCTTTGAAGACAATTACCTTGGAAGGTAAAACTATTTCTGCGATTTGATGTATAATAATTCCACTTATTGTCTTCTATTTAATGCACTAAGTTTTCAATACCAAGCAAATAACTCACAAGGGCAGCACTTTGGAAATAGATAAGCATTAGCTGGTGGTTCATCGGCAAGTATTCCTGATCTTTTCCATATCTCTAAGTCATAAAGTATCTGGTGTTACCAGAATGTTTTGGATAAGATTTAAGACCCAATAGACCATAGTTAAACAATTAATGTTCAGCTTAAATCACGATAGAAAGAAAACCAAAATTTTATGGCACTTTCATAAGGTAAATGGATAATTTGACTTCACCGTTTTCTGGAATTGCGAAGTTTGGTGTATCCGGTATATTATCTAGAAATGATCCACCGTATATACCAATCAAATCTCCAGAAACAGGTTGTGATCCAAATTCACTATTAACAGAAACCCTTGCGTATACATAATAAAGGCCTTTGGGAAAGTCTTCTATGAAAAAAGATTCTGTAGTTCCTGATCCACAAATACCATTATCAGTATAGATATAACCATTTGACAGATCAATATCTTCATCAAAGACTACATGCCAGCTTTTACCATTGACATTGAAAGGTAGATTTAAGGTACCTACAACATCTGCTGGGGTATTGTCTGGTACTTCCATTAGGTCAATAGAGATGCTAACTTCACCTTTTTCTGGGATTGTGAAGTTGGGTAATTCCGGTATATTATCTACAAAAGAACCACCGTATATACCTATCAAGTCACCTGGTTTTGGTGGTGATCCAAATTGACTATTGACTGAAACTCTTGCATAAACAAAAAAGACTCCGTTCGGGACATCTTCGATTGTAAATGAAATTGTAGTTCCTGACCCACAAATACCATTATCAGTATAGATATAACCATTTGACGGGTCAATATCTTCATCAAAGACTACATGCCAGCTTTTACCATTGACATCCAAAGGAAGATTCAGAGTAGCTACTACATTAGCTGGGGTATTGTCTTCAGGTCCAAGCGGGTCATCATCATCCTGGCAAGAAAAAACAATAGCCAGAGAAATCAATAAAATAAGGATGAAACGAAATTTATCTAGATATTTCATGACTAAATATTTTAAGTTAAAAAATGTGGTGATTCAAGTTGCTCTCTTTTGAGCAACCCATCTGGAAACACAATATCACAGAATACTTAAAGGGAAAGAACAAGCTTAACACAGGACCCAGTAAAAACTTTTTGCTTTTATTAAGGCTATAATTTATTTATGATCCTGTCAGTATGCAAGATCATTTATAGACAATTGATATGCTTTGTTATTCGTGCCATTTATTTTGTTTATTGTCCAATAACTCTTTTTGCCGAAATTTTCTTGGGCTTTGACCAAATTTTTTCATGAATATTTTACTGAAATGAGAAAGGTTTTTAAATCCTGCCTCAAGAGATACTTGTGTGACATTGAGATCAGTTGAGGACAGTAATTCTTTTGCTTTATTGAGACGAAGATTACGAATGAAGTGGTGCACAGTTGTATTGGTAAGTGCTTTGAATTTGCGGTAAAGTTGTGATCGACTCATACCCAGACTCTGACATAATTCATATATACCGAAATCTTCATCTTGCAAATGATCTACCAATTTCTGTGAAACATCTCGTAGGAATAGGTCTTCTTTTTTAAATAACAACTTTTCATTTTTAGTATGAAGTTCCAGTTGTGTTAGAAGTGTTGTATACCTTTCTTGTAGTGACTTACGCAGTGCAGTTAACTTATTTATTCTTACAAATAGCTCTTTACGGTTAAAAGGTTTAATGAGATAGGCGTCAGCACCAGCTTCCAAGCCTGTTATTCTCGAATGCTGATCACCTTTTGCTGTAAGTAGCACAACAGGAATATGACTTGTACGCAGATCATTTTTAATTTTTTCGCATAAAGTAAAACCATCCATTTTAGGCATCATCACATCACTGATAATCAGGTCAGGAACAATAGTGATAGCTTTTTCAAATCCTTCAAGACCATTAACGGCCTCTATTACTTGATATTCGTCAGATAATAATGACTTGAGGTAACGTAAGACATCAGAATTATCTTCTATAATGAGTATAGTTAGGTTTTCTTCAAATGAAGAGGGTTGTTCCAGATTGTTTTCTACAACTTGATCAATAGTGATATCGGATGTTGCTTGTTTTAAAGTTGGTTGTATTTGTCCGAAGGCTTCTTTATTTCTAATAGGTAAAAAGACGGTAAATGTAGATCCTTCATGCGGTTTACTTTCTACTTTAATCTTTCCTTTCAATAGATTAACCAATTCCTTGGTTAAAGCAAGTCCCAGTCCTGTACCTTCTGACAGCCCTGAATATTCATCCACCTGGTAGTACCTGTTGAAAATTTTTGGCAGATGATCTTTAGAAATACCCACACCTGAATCCGCTATCCTGATAACAAGCATTTTATCAAGACCTTTTCCTGTCTTGAACACTGTAACTCGTATACATCCTCCCTGAGGTGTGAATTTTATGGCATTTGTTAAAAGATTTGAGATAATATCCTGGATTTTTTCAGAATCAAAATCCATTTGAATTTTATCCGGATTTGCAGAAAATTTAAGTTCGATGCTTTTTTCTTTTGCATAGGAGTGAAATGATTCCACTAGAAATTTAATGTATTCAATAACATCGTCTTGCATCATATTGATAGCGACAGCAGCTGCTTCCAATTTTGACAGACTGAGCATTTGATTAGTCAGGTTGAGCAGTTTTTTTCCACTACGTATGATCATACTAAATCCTTCATTTGACACCAAATTTTTTTCATTTGCTTTAATTTGCTCAGCTACCCCAAGGATGATAGTAAGTGGTGTTCGAAATTCATGAGTGATATTGGTATAGAAATTCGTTTTAAATTCATCTAATTCCTGCATCCGCTTTTCCTTGTCCAATTTTATCTTTTCTAATTGCCAATTATAATAATATAGTGCTGCAAATATTGTAATGACTCCATTTAGGAATCCTATGAAATAGTGAAATATCAGGTAACTTGGAGAGGTTTGAGGTTGTATGATTGTAACACCGCTCATCAAAAACAGATATAGTAATATGACAAATAAAGCCCGTTTTTTATTTGGCAAGGTCAAGGCATAGATTGGTCCGATAAGACCTATAAAAACGGGACCTCCCGCAAGAAGTAATCCCCCCATCAGATATACTTTTACAGAAGAAATAACCACAATGCCTATTTGTGTCACTAGAGCATATAATTCTATCTGTTGTCTGTAAAAATGAAAAAAGGTAAGATTTCCCAGGAGAGCCACAAGAAATATGATATTCATAATGAAAATTCCATTGCCGGCTTGAAATCCAATTACAACACTCCCTAATAGTAAAATTGGAAGTCCGACGACATGTACTACCCACCATATTATTTTTATCAATACAGTTTGCTCATCATCACCTGGATAGTAAACATAACTGGTCAACCATTCATTCAATTTATGAAAATATGGCCTCATTCATTCAGGAATTTTTTTAAACAACTGAATAGTAATCTTATGCTTAATTCTAACTTAATTTGAAAAGAAAGTAAGAATGATTCTGAATCTATAAATAGTCTTTTATGTATCAAAATACTCTTTTATGAAAGAATATTAAGACAGGGATTGAGAATAAGCAATGATTGGAATCATCCGAAACCTTGATTCATTCACTTATTCAGTTTACCTGAATAATAAAATAAGAATGTTGCAACAAGTAGTTTAACTGAGTGTATTATGAAAGCAAAGAATGATTTGCTAATGATAAATCCTTGATCTGAAAATGTAATGGAAAAAGAGAAATTGAAATATTCAATTCGATATCTGTATTAGTTATTTCAATAATTGATAATTAGGTATTTGATCTTAAGTGTCTCAGGATTTAGATATTATACCTAGAAATATCTCAATTATTAATAAACTCCTCCACATCCGGACAATTGATATAGTCCTTGTCAAATTCGATATAAGTATCTTTAAGTTTCTCCTCAATCCATTTTCCAAAATATTCAGCCTTCTTGCTCTCTTTTGCAAATTTCTGAATCTTGGTGTAATCCAGATCGAGGCTGGCTCGATGAGGACGGGTTTTTGATATGAGCTTGACGATCCTGTAGTAAGTTTCCCCGGTAGGCAGGGGATATTCAAGCGGTTGTGAGATGTCTCCGATGTCCATGTCTTCAATGGCAAAATATATCTCCGTAGGAAGTTCTGCTGTTTCAAATATTGTTTTGCCGGTATTCGGGTTTTGCACAGAACCATTATTATGATAACTTGGAACATCCTCAAGAGAATATTTTTTTACGGCCTGTGAAAAAGAGATCTTGTTATTTTCGAGGTCGACTTTTATAGAATCAAGTTTAATCCTTGCGCTATCTCTGTCTGCTTCGGTTATTTCCGGTTTAATGAGGATGTGTTTGACTCTCAATTTATTTCCTCTACGTTCACTGACCGCCATGATATGAAAACCAAATTCAGTCTCTACCGGTTCTGACAATTCATTGAGATCCAGAGCATATGCAGTGGCCTCAAATTCCTGGACAAAAGTTCCTCTTTCGGCAAATCCAAGATCTCCGCCCCTGTTGCCTGACCCGGGGTCATCTGAGAACTTTTTAGCCAATTCTGCAAAATCTTCACCTTCTAAAATTTTCTTTCTCAGGTCAAGTATTTTCTTCAGTGCCCTGGTACGTTCTTCCTTATTCACTTCCGGTTTAACAACTATTTCTGAAATCTCTACTTCAGCATTGAGGTATGGAATACTGTCTACGGGAATTCCACTGAAGAATTCCTTTACTTCTTTTGGTGTGATATCAACTTCGGTCATAACCTGGTTCTGCATTCTTTCTGCCAGCATTTGTCCTTCCAGGTCTTCCCTCAGGTTATCACGCATTTCATTGATTGTCATACCATAATACTCCTCGAAAAATGCTTCATCACCGTTCATTTGTCGCAACACACCTTCAATTCTAAAATCAAGATTTGCTTCCAGTTCATCTTCAGATACTTCAATACTATCAAGCCTTGCCTGGTGAACGATCAGTTTTTGACCAATTATAGATTGAAATATTTCACATTTGAGATCAGGGTTGAGTCCGCCTGTTTTATCCCTTGCATAGGCAAACTGGCTTTCTATATCTGATAGAAGTATTGTTTCTGTACCAACCTTGCACACGACCTTATCAATGATGAGTTTATCCTGGGATCTGGCAGGAAGGATAAAAATGAATAACAATGCAATGATTATAGTGTACTTCATCAATTTAGCTTTGAATATATTTTGATATTCTTGTTTTTAATTTTCTCTTTAAACAACTCACTTTTCATCCTGGCCAACAAATCTGATGCCCGATTTCTCAATATGCGCTGCCGCAATATATTATAATAAAACCGAACGGGAACTTCTTCTCCGGGATTTACTATTTGCAGGATTTTAACATAATATTTGAAACGTTCATCACTGTAATCGTATTCTTCGGCTCTTTTCAGGGAAATCCTGTTGAATAATTGTTCAGGGATCAGTGTTTTTAAATCGGATATATACTGCCAGTGGTCAATATCCAGATGTACGAGTCCGCGTTCTTTAAGTACATATGATCTGATGGCAGGTAGATCTTCAGTTTTCCAAAGTGTATTAAGAGTATCATCAACCTTGTCCAGCTTGATCTTGACCAGAAAGTACCTGGCTATCGGCTCTGATATCGAAAACTCATCTTTATGCTTTTCGAAATAGGAATTCAGTTGATTATTGGTAATGACAGTATCAAGATTGGTTTTTAGAAAAGCTTCTTCATATTGATGGATGAAAAGAGACTTCCTGTAGTCTTCAACCAGCTCTGAAATCTTTTCATCCTTTCTTACATGTTTTCTAGACTCTTCGAATAGAATGTGATCCATTAACCAGCCGTCAGTATAATTTTTGATTATACTGACAGAATCTTGCTCAGATCGGGCACTTTGAAGTAATGATTCAATATCTGAGAGGTACAATTCTTCTCCAAATGCAGACGCGAGTAAAGTATCGTCAGTCCTCACTTCCCTGGTTTGCTGACAGGATAAAAAGCAGAGGATTAACAGAGATAGGATTGTCTTCATTTGAATACAATGAATTCCAGCATTTATTTTACCAATGATTTTAATACGCTTTTATTCACTTTAATCGGATAGCTTTTTGTCAGATCTTCTATCCATTTTTTTTCGAGATAGTCCTGATAGTCGGCGATAACATATCCTTTTGCTTCTTCAAGTGTTTTGCCTACCGGATTTACCAATTCAATGAACTTATAAAAAGTACTGGTCGTTTTGTCGATCTTCAATTCAGAAATTTCACCAGATTTGAATTTTAACTCACTGAGAGTTTTGTCATTTTTATCCAGTATCAATTCTTCATATGAAATCTTCATATCCTCTACATCCTTGTATTTGTCAATTATTTTGTCATGATCTTTTTTCTGAGCATACTTATATATGGATATAAAAGCTGTTTCGTTTTCAGAATCTACCCTGTATTTCAGCACTTTCACACGCTGAGGCCATTTATATTTAGAATTGTTTTTGTTGTAATAGGCTCTCAATCCGGTTGTGTCTTTTGAAGCTTTATCCCAGACTTCCTGTTTGGTTATTTCAAAAAGAAGAATTCCTTCACTGTATTCCCTCATCAAAGCTTTGAAGTCAGGATATTTGTTTTCAAGGTTTTTCTCTTCATATTCCATGACTTTTTCGTCAACATATTTTTCATAAAGTTCTGAAACAGCCTGGTCGAAGGTTTTAACCTTATTATATCTCAAACGGTCTTTGACACTTTTCTTTACAAACTGGCCAAAATCATTCAACGTGTGTTTATCACCTCCAAGTTCGAACAACACCTTGTTTTCATCAAATTTTGGAGAAGACCATTTGTAGGTAAAAAACTCGTCATTTAATTGTGTAATAAACTCATCCAGGCTTTCCTGATTACTGACATATCCGGCATCCTGCTTTACATCTTCTATTAATTTCTTTTCTGCAATACTGAATCGATCCTGGTTTGCAATTCTTGCTTTAATTCTCTTCTTAAGCAATTCAATGTTAGAGTCATCTCTTTTGCTTATTCTTTTGATGATATGGTAACCTATTTCAGTTTCCACCGGTTTGGAGTAATCCCCATCTTTTTCCAATGTGAATGCAGCATCTTCAAATATGACATCGTACTGATTGATGGCAAGAAATCCCAGGTATCCTCCTTTACCTTTTGTTTTTGAGTCGTCACTGAATTTTCCAGCCATATTTTCAAAGTTCCGTCCCTGTTGTAAAAGGAAATACACGGAATCGGCCAGTATTTTAGTTTGAGGCAATGTTCTGTTTACACCTTTTTTTCGTAAAAGGATATGTGCCAGTTCAATTTGTCCTCTTGCAGGTCTTCTATTTGTAACCTTGATTATATGATAACCCATTTTGGATTTCACCGGGTTTGAAATTTCACCGGGACTGGTTTCATACATGGCATTTTCAAACTCATAAAAACCATCAGGTAAAGGCGCGGTATAATATCCCAGGTACCCACCTTTATTTGCAGAGGACCTGTCTTCAGATAGGGTTTTACACATCATGTCAAAAGGTGATCCGGTATCAAGTTTTTTATTGATCTCATTGACCTTCATAAATGCGCCCTGTTTGACATTGTCCGAAGCTTTGGCTTCAGCCGATACGAATATATGACTCACCTCAACATCTTCTTTCATTCTTGTTACCACTTCATCAATAAGACGATCATTGATTTCTTTGTCTTTCAAATAGGATTTAGCCAATTGCTTTCGATATCCTGCCAATTCCTGTTGTAATGTTTTTACAGTATCAAGTCCGACATCTTTTGCTTTGTGAACCTTGAGTTTGAATTTCTTGTACAAGTCAAGGTATTCCTCAATACTTTCTTTAGAATAGTCCGCATCTTTGGCATTGTTCTTTTCATAGATATACTTGAATTCTGATACATGTACTTTTTCATCTCCTATGGAAAACAACACCTTGTCATTCTTTTGAGCATCAAGATGTATACATGTTAAAAAAAGAGCAATTACAAAAAGCAAGCGCATAGTTGAAATTTTTCGCAAAAATAAGAAATGTAGCGTAGGAAAACCGGTCTTAACAATTACTTATGAACGTATATTCTCTTAACGCGCGGGGCAATTCGACTTATGATTTCATAAGAGATCGTTTCAGAGACCTGTGCCAGTTTTTCTACATTGTTCTCATGATCAAATATGATAACTTCATCACCTGGATTTATATTTGAATGATCTGCGATATTTATCATGCATACATCCATGCATATATTTCCAATAATGGGATAATAATTATCGTGAATTCTGACCTTCCAGTTTCCATTGCCCGCCTTCCTCAGAAAACCATCTGCATAACCAATACTTATTACGGCAATAGAAGTTTCCTTTTCCGATTTTCCAGCACGGTTATATCCTGTTGTATCTCCCTTTTTAAGCCTTTTAACCTGTAATACATGAGACTTTAATGTATGACTTCGTATTAATTTATTCCTGAGTTCGGATGTTTCATCAATACCATAAAGACCGAGGCCCAGCCGCACCATATCAAACTGATACTCAGGAAAGCGGACAACCCCGCCTGTATTCAGGATATGTTTCATCGGTTTATAATTCAGAGCTGAGCAAATAGCTTCATATCCTGTCAAAAATGTGTTTACCTGTTCATGTGTATGCGAATCATGATCTTCATTTTCGCTGGCTGCCAGATGTGAAAAAACCGATTTTACCTTGATGTTTGATGCATTCTTCAGCATTCTTATCAAAGTATCAATATTGTCCGGAATAATTCCCAGTCTGTTCATTCCGCTTTCAATTTTCAAATGAATTGACAATTCCGAATCCTCGAAAGGTGCATGTTCAATCAATTGTTTAAGCAAGTCCAGGGAATAAACTTCAGGTTCAAGATTGTATTGCCATAATGCATGAAGATTTTTGTTCTGAACATTAAAAATCATCAGCGGGAGTTTGCATTTTGCCTGCCTGATCCTTATTCCTTCATCGATGAGGGCTACCGCGAGATAATTGATTTTCCTGGATTCCAAAAATCTCGCCATCTGAACAGATCCGCTTCCATATGCTTCAGCTTTTATGACAGCCATTACCTGGGTGTCCTGGTCGAGCAATGATTTGTAGGTCTTCAGGTTATGTTCTATAGCATTAAAATCTGTTTCCAAAACAGTCTGATGTATCTGGAGGGACAGTTTATCCACCAATGTTTCAAGCCCGAATCTGCGAGCTCCCTTTACAAGAATACATGCTGAGCCGAGTGATTCAAGATTCAATTGATGGAGACATGATCGGGTATCAGGATAATTGCTTGTTTCAATTTCATCGAAGAATTTCAAATATTCTTTTTTGATACCAATTGTAATCAGATGATCAATTCGATGAGAATGAACAATTTTTCCAAGGGAAGAATATAATTCCTCCTTATTTTTCTGCTGATCAAAATCTGTTAATACCAGTATTTTTTTCAGCTCGTTTGAATATTGGTTCTGAAAGTCGAGTCCCATTTGGATAGAAGCCATGTCAAGGGAATAACTATCATTGATAATCAGGCTGTCATTTAATCCTTCCCTGATTTCCAGTCGATTTGATATGGCTGATAAACCACCAACTGAATATTCAATTTCTTCTTCACTCCAGCCGTCAAACAAAAGGTATGTGACCACATTCAGACAATTCTGCAATAAATCCTGATTCCTGAATGGAAGTGTAAATGTATATTCCTTGTTCTGATACTTCAGCTTACATGTAGTACTATCTGTACCAGATGCCAGTTCAAGAATCTTGATAGCTGAATCTGTCGAGGCACCCCAGTGTAATGCTCTTCCAGGGTAGAATTTTTCAAAATGATAATGTACCTGTTCAAGATCGCGGTTATAGATTATCCTTTCACATTCAGAAAACAAACTGGCTTTTTCTTCCATTTTCTGTTGCCTGGATTCAAAGCCGGAGTCATGCGCATCGCCAAGATTGCTGAAAATACCGGTATCCGGAAGGATCATCCTTTGATGCTTGATCATTTCCCCTGGTTCGGAAATACCTGCTTCTATAACCGCTATTTCGTGGTGATCTTCAATTAATAATAAAGAAAGCGGAACACCTAATTGTGAATTGTAACTCAAAGGGCTTTTGCACACATGATATTTATCTGACAGGCATTGATATAGCCATTCCTTGATAATGGTTTTGCCATTACTGCCGGTTATGGCTAATACCGGTATATCAAATTTTCGTCTGTGATAACCGGCCAGTTTCTGCAGTGCTTCAATAGTATCTTCCGTTTTTATGGCGTATGCATCTTGATATTGGGCCATATTGACTTCTTCACTTACCAGGAAAGACCTGATCCCCTTACTGTAGGCCTCTTCAATATAATTGTGACCGTTGCCATTATTATTTTTTATGGCAATAAAAAGGACACTTCCGGAAGTTTTGATTTTTCGTGTATCGTATACAATTTGGTGAATCACATGATCCTCAGAGGATTCCCCTAAAAGGGATCCATCAACAATGTTGACCAATTCTGTGATTTTATATTCCATTATAGATCAAATCCAATGTCATTCCGAAAATCCATTTTTTCGAATTGTATGCGCTTAATGTTTCGAAGAGATTTATGAATTGCGGCTCGGAAATCCTTTTCAAGGCTTGTTATGGCCATAACACGGCCTCCATTAGTAAGTGTTTTCGTCTCAGTTGTTTTCGTCCCGGCATGGAATACAATGGAATCCTCTACTGCTTCAATCCCTGTAATGAGTTTGTTTTTTTCATATGATTCAGGGTAACCTCCCGAAACAAGCATGATGGTTGCTGCACTTTCTTCTGAAATCTCAACATGACAGTTATTTATACTTTTATCTGAAATGGCCTCAAGGATATCTACAAAATCATTCTTAATTCGTGGTATTACAACTTCAGTCTCAGGATCTCCCAGACGGCAGTTATACTCAATGACAAACGGGTCTTCATCTACTTTAATCAAACCAAGGAATATGAAGCCTTTATAAGTATATGCTCTTTTATTCAGACCATGAATCGTAGGTTCTATTATTTGATCTTTTACCTTTTGCATTAGCTCATCACTGACAAAAGGGACTGGTGATACAGCACCCATTCCGCCTGTATTCAGACCGGTATCTCCTTCTCCAATACGTTTGTAATCTTTTGCAACAGGAAGAATCTGATAGCCTTCTCCATCTGTAGCAACAAATACAGAAAACTCGATACCATCCAGAAACTCTTCAATAACCACAGTTTCCGAGGCCTGGCCAAACTGCCCTTCCAGCATTTTGCGTAATGCATCTTTAGCCTGTGTTTTGTCATCAATGATCAGTACACCTTTCCCCGCTGCCAGACCATCCGCCTTCAGAACAATTTTATCTTTTTGCTGATCAATGAATTCAAAGCCTTTTTCGATACTGGCTTTTGTGATAGTCAGGTATCCTGCAGTAGGAATATTGAATTCCTTCATAAAATCATTAGCAAACGCTTTTGATCCTTCCAATTGAGATGCTTGTTTTGATGGTCCTATGACATGAACTTCATGATCATTGAAATAATCATAGATACCTTCAACCAAAGGAGCTTCGGGACCAACTACAATGAGATGAATATCCTCTTTGTCAACAAAACTTTGTACTTCTTCAAAATCCAGGATGTTGAGATTAACATTTGTCCCGGTATTTGATGTCCCTGCATTTCCCGGTGCAATAAAAAGTTTTTTGCATTTGGGACTTTGACTTATTTTCCAACTCAAGGCATGTTCACGGCCGCCGCTTCCCAGGATCAGGATATTTTTCATGTGTAGTGCGATATTTTGGACAAAAATAAAACTTATAAGATGGATATACCTTTTTCAGGTATAAGCTTAAAACAAGCAGAGGAACTATTTTATTTTAAAATTTTCAAGTCTGTCTCCAAGTACAAATGATTTCATTTCCTTATTCAGTATTTCAAAATCCTTTTTAATAACAGTCTTTTCAATTTTTCCATTTTTTAAAAGATGAATACGATCACAACAATTGCTCAGGGATGAGAAGATATGAGAAGAGATCAGTATGTATTTGCCATTATTTCTCAGTTTGTTAATTATTTCATTGATCATGATATTACTATGGATGTCGACCCCATTGAATGGTTCATCCAAAATAAAAACCTTGTTTTGTTGTAATAGGATCCCTGTAAGTGCAAGCTTTTTCTTCATTCCGGTAGAATAATTTTCAGCATATTGCTTTAAAGGCAATTCAAAAATATTCTTTGATTCGAAATCTTCATCCTTTATATTCCTTGCACTGCAAAGAAGTTTGAGATATTCCCATCCCGTGATTTTTGAAAGGAAATATGGATTGGTTTGAAGGAAACCGGTATTGTCCTTAAGAATATCTATGTCAGACTGTATTTGACCTGAATGACTTTCCAGACCTGCCAGACATCTGAAAAGAGTTGTTTTACCGGCTCCATTTTCTCCTACTAAGCCATGAACTTGTCCTTTTTGAATTTCGAGATCAATGCCTTGCAGCACCTGGTTTTTTCCATAGCTTTTATATAAATCTGAAATCTTTATCATCCAGGTATTTCATTTAAATTATTTCTGGCTTTGATCCAGAAAATTGGTACAGTGAAGAATATTGCGGGAGGAAACCATAAAGACAGTGCCAGTAATATTACCTGCGGAAAATGCATTTCATTCGGGAAAGCCGAATATTTGGCAAGGATGATACTTATGAGAAAGACCCATGCTCCGAACTGTAAAAACGCCTGGATCAATATATTATCAGGAAAGAAAACAGCCACAATCAACTGCATTGGGAGTGTAAGCAGGCCCGAACAATACAATGCAAAAGATATTTTCTTTAATAGAAATGCTTTACTGTTCATTGTATAGATAGAATAATACTCGATTGGCTCGGCCTTGAAATAGTATGACATAAATACAACGAAAACGAATCCAATAGAAAAGAGGGATAAATTGAAATTTTCTACCTGTATTGCTTTTACAAATAAAAACATTGCAAGCAGGATTAACAGGATCGTTTTTCTGAATCCTGACGGAAATTCCCAGGGTATCTTGGCAAAAGGTGTAGGCAAAACCATCTTTACGCCAGGAATAAGAGAGACAAATACCATAATAAAGGATGCAGGAATTAACAACAGGGCCGCAGAATGACTGTTCTTGCATAAAAGATAAATGATAAAAGGGCATGCTAGCATACAATTTTCTATCAGCCGGATTTTCCTATAATCACTTACAGAGAATATTTGTTTTAGATTATTGATTCTCCCTGACTCAGAAAATCCTGACATTAATGACATGCAAATGATGCAATAAACCCATTCTGCAAGTTCTGTTTTGAAAAAGAGATATTCCGAAAGAGCAACAAAAACAATTGCAATGAGCAATAGCCCTAACCAGGGGTTAATGCCGAATGCCATTAACCTTCTTTTGATTCGACGGAATTCAAGTTTGAAGTAAAACTTCATATTTATGCAAGGTATAATATGGAGCTGTAATCAATCCTATTTATCCTCAACATAAAATGTTTTCTCATTTTTTCCGGCTCCCTTAATTACAAGCTTCTTCCAATCATCCGGTATAGAAGAACTTAATTGTGTCACTCCATTTTCACCAATATCAAGTCCTCCAAATCCAAATAATACAGCCTGAAGCATTCCTCCTGCACCTGTTGCAAAATAAGGATTTGTACCACCTGCTGTTTCTGCCAATACACCAAAAGGAGGCACTTCATTAAGTTTATAGCTATTTGAAAAGATAGAAGACGCTTTATTGCTGTCTCCAATTTGATTGTATATTATAGCAAGGATGGCAAATCCCATGGCGGGGCCATCAGGTGACATTCTGCTCTCATAATACTTCAGGTCTCTTTCAAGCTGTTCTTTATCCTTTATTAATTTTAGGGGATGAGCGAGGAGGTTGACATCGGCTTGCTTGATCATTTCACCTTCATAGCTTGCATGTTCACGGGTGACTCCATCTTCAAAAGTCAGTATTGGTATATTGGAAGCGACATGATTCCAATCGGGATCAGCTTCAATCCCTAAAGCTTCCGCAGCTTTGGTGGCATACTGTAATGATAGAATTGCAACTGCATTCGTAAATGCATTGTTGTCAACATTTTCTGCCCATTCATCAGCTGCTACAACATTATTTATATCATAATGGCCCGGACCATTTCGTTCCACTCTGCTTGTCCAGAAGTCTGCTATTTCCTGTAATACGGGGTAACCTCTTGTGGATAGCCATTCCTTATCCTGCGTGACCTCATAGTATTTCCAGAAAGCCCATCCGATACAACCGGTTATATGATGTTCAAAAGGGCCTGTCAATGCCCAAACCGGTGTGTCTTCTGAACCGTCATGAGCGGATTCCCATGGAAACATGGCTCCTTTATACCCATGAGAAAATGCATTTTTCCGGGCGGCCTCGAGTCTTTCGAACCTGTATTCCAGGAAGGATCTAGCCATATCAGGTTGAAGAACAAGCAATGGAGGATACATCCACATTTCTGTATCCCAGAACACATGCCCGTTATATCCAAGACCGGAAAGTCCCATCGGGGACAAACTGTAGGAAGTTCCTGCCCGGGCAAATGAATACAAATGATATAGTGCAAAGCGGATATCTCTTGTGATATCGTCATTACCCTCAACAATAATATCACTTTCCCAAAGTCTGTCCCATGCTTCCCGATGTCTTTTCAATAACCTGTCCTTGCCTTCCAGGGCTGCATATATTGTTAATCTTTCTGCTTCATTGTGTGGATCCTCATACTGGTTGGATGCGACTACTGAAGCGACAATACTAAAACTGTACGTTTCCCCGGCTTTTATTGTTTTTTTAAATTTTGTTAAATGCATGTTATAGTCCCAGTCTTCATGTATAAGATCTGGTTCATGCCCATGTTCTTCTTCAAATATGAAACTATTGGATGCTGCGATCTTCACATTTCCTGAGGGACTTAGAGCAACAGAACTCATCAATGGTATTTTAACATGTGGCCTGTCGATTTCTGAATAATAATTCCTGATATCATTCAGATGGTTTGGTGCTTCCAGTACTGACATTGGTGAAATGATAATGTCTTCTTTTGCTTGAATTGTTGTGACTATCATTGAAGTATACGGCAAATGCCTGAGAGCCATCACTTCAGAAACGACAGATGCCTTGTTTTTGAAATCAAAGCTTGTTGTAAGGGTCCCTGAATTCATATTAAGAGTCTGGGCAAATTCGGAGATATTATTCTTGTTGATACGTTCATTATCAATATCCAGGTTCATATTAACATGATTGAATACTTTCAGGATATTGGAAACCCTTCCCCGCTGGTAATAATCATAGACACCATTCAGAATAACATCACTTACTTTTAGTGGCTCCGGAGAAGAAACAATACCTACCATGCCATTAGCAACGGTTACCCCGTAATATTCAGCAGGATCGATATTTTCAGCTTTAACTTGCCAGGTTGATTGGGCATCAATAGAAATGAAACCGCAGATTATAAAAAGAAAAGATAAATACTTCATATTTGATTTTTTTCAAACGGTAAATTATAATTTTTAACAGAGATAAAAATAAAGATGAATCAAAAAGTATTGGTAACAGATCATTGTCATAAGGTGCTTAGGGATGGACTTGGTCGGTTAGGATATTACGTGATATTTGAACCTGAATTTAATCCGGTGAACCTTGCTGAAGCAGTTGTTGATCTTACCGGAATTGTAATCAACAGCAAAATTAAAATGACCGCTGAGATTATTGATCAGGCTAAAAACCTCAAGTTTATTGGTCGCCTGGGATCAGGTCTTGAAATCATAGATCTGGACTATGCCAGGACTAAAGGCATCAAGGTATTTAATTCACCTGAAGGAAACAGGAATGCTGTTGCAGAACATGTGATGGGAATGCTGCTTTGTCTGTGTAATAATCTCTTAAGGTCGGATAAAGAAGTAAGACATAAGATATGGAAAAGAGAGGCAAACAGGGGGATGGAATTGAGTGGTAAAACGATTGGTATTATTGGCCTGGGCAATACAGGTTCTTCTCTGGCCCGCAAATTGTCAGGCTGGGCACTTGATGTTATATATTATGACCCATATGTGTTGAATACTCCAGAAGAATTGAATTATATTAGCAAAGTAGGTCTTGAAACTATTTGTGAGCGAGCGGATATTATCAGCCTCCATGTGCCCCTGACTGAAGAAACCAGGTGGATGGTGGATGAGGAATTTCTTTCAAAATGTAAAGAATCTCTTATCCTGATCAACACTTCACGTGGTAATGTAGTCAAAACCAGTGATCTGGTAAAGCACCTGGAAAGCGGCAGGATAAAAGGAGCATGTTTGGATGTTTTTGAAAACGAAAAACCACATCAATTCACATCAGAAGAGGATCAGCTGTATTCTAAGATCTATGCAATGGACAATGTAGTTCTAAGCCCTCATATTGCAGGGTGGACGCATGAGTCATTGTTTAAAATTGGAGATGTTTTGTTGTCGAAGATATCAACAGTATAAAATTGGTCTATGTCGACTAACAGACTTCAATTTATTTAAATTTTGTGAGGCTTTAAATATTTGTTTACATTGTGAGCTTCATTGAAGTAGCATATTTTTTTTGATATTCAAAAGCTAACTGATGTTAAAGAATTTTACTCTTTTCATTTTATGTTTTTTCTTTTCAGGATTGGCGATTTCCCAGACTTCATTGCAGGGTAAAATCACCGAAGAAGGAACAGGCGAGGCCGTCTTATTTGCAACAATTGCACTTTACAAGAACGATGTACTGCTTACCGGTACGGAGTCTGATTTTGACGGTAATTATTTCTTTTCAGATATTGATCCAGGCACCTATGATATTGAGGTAAGTTTCCTTGGATTACAGACACAGAGAATTGCCGGTATTGTGGCCAAGGCCGGTAAAGTAAATGTCGCTGATGTATCTATGAAGGAAGAAGGTGTACTCGTTGATGTTATTGAAATTGTTGATTACCAGGTGCCCTTGGTTGAATTTGATAATACAACCCAGGGTAAATCATTAACATCTGAAAATATCCAGGCTTTACCGACGAAAAACATTGGTGCCATCGCAGCAACCACTGCAGGAGTTTCCCTTGGAAATGATGGTAATATTTCCGTCAGGGGATCCAGGACAGATGCCACATATTACTATATCGACGGGGTTCGGGTCAGTTCGGCTTCTGTCGGAAACCAGGTCCCACAGCAACAAATAGATCAGATGCAGGTGATTACCGGTGGAATAGAAGCAAAATATGGAGATGTAACAGGTGGTATCATCTCGATTACGACCAAAGGTCCTTCCCAAAACTTTACCGGTGGTATAGAAGCTGAGACCAGTGAATTTCTCGACTCATATGGCTACAACCTGCTTAATGCCAATTTTAGTGGGCCAATCCTCAAAAATAAAGAAGGGGAGTCCATCGTAGGATTCAGGGCATTCGGACAATATTCAAAGATCAAAGAAGATGGACCTTCTGCCGTTGGATATTACAGGGCACCAAGATCATTAATCAACCAATTGGAGGAATCACCGATCACTTCCTTTAATGGAACAGATTTTCCGTCAGCTGAATTTGTTACTTCTGAAGATATTCCAGAACCTGTAGAGGCAAGAGAAAACCAGACAGATGAAGACTACAATGTAAGTTTAAAACTGGATTCCAGGTTTAGCCAGAATATCGATTTTACAGTATCAGGTACTGTTTTTGACAGTAAAAATGTCTTTGCTCCTTCTGGTTCATGGGCATTGTATAACTGGACCAACAACCCAATTGCTTACAGATCGGGATACAGAGGTAATGTAAGATTACGTCACAAACTGGGCAACCAGAGTTTTGGTGGCGATGAAGAAAAGAAGAATTCTATTATCAGGAATGCATCTTACACACTTCAGTTCGGGTATGAAAAGAATAAAACTAAACGTGAAGACATCACACACGAGGATAATATATTCAGGTATGGTTATTATGGGTCTATTGCAAGAGATTGGAATCCTGTAGCCAGTATATTAACTGATCCGGATAATTGGGGTGGAGAAATACAATTTGTAAACCTTGGATTTCCGGTACCTTTTGCCCACCAGGGATATGCTTTGCAAGAAGGCGAGTTTACAGCAAGTGAAACCATCAATCCTGTCCTTGCAAAATATAATCCTCTCAACGGATTTCAAGAGGTTGCCCTAAACCAGGTTTGGAATCTTTATAACAATGTAGGTCAGGTTTATAATCTGAACAGTAAATCCGAAGCAGAAACATATACGATCAATGTAACTTCAGGCTTTGATCTCTTTCCAGGAGGTTCTGATAGCGGGAAGCACAGTATTCAATTTGGTTTCATGTATGAGCAACGGATACAAAGATCATGGGGATTAAATCCAAGAAGGATCTGGGAGTTGATGAGAACACAAGCCAACAGGCATCTCAATGGTGTTGACACTTCAAATATTGTAGGGACATTCGTTGATGAGGCTTTACAGTTGGAATTCACTCAATATGGTGTAGGCAATTCTTCAGCAGAATTTGCTGATAATGCATTTTTCCGCGAATTAAGGGAATCTCAAGGTGTTCCTATTGATCAATACATAAATACAGATGGATTAAATCCGGATGATTTGAGACTGGATATGTTTTCAGCATCTGAGCTGAATAACTTCTCAAATATCGGGCTCAATTATTTTGGTTATGATTACCTCGGAAATAAAATTGATAACTCTGTAACCTTTGATGACTTTTTCACAAGTAAAGATTCAGAAGGAAGAAGGAACTTCCTGGTAGCACCATGGCAACCAATATATGGAGCTGCATATATTCAGGATAAGTTTACATTTAAGGATATCATTTTCAGATTAGGTTTGCGTGTAGATTATTATGATGCAAACAGTAAGGTTCTTAAGGATCCTTATTCTTTTTCTGAAATTCAAACAGCAAGACAGTTTTTTGCTGATAATCCAGGTGACAGGCCAAGTAGTGTCGGAGACGACTACCGAGTTTACGTTTCAGGAGAGGGATCAGATGATGTGATAGGATACAGACTGGAAGACGAATGGTTCAAGCCGGATGGAACAGCAACAGACGGAAACCTTCTTTTTGGAGGTGGATTGGTATTCCCTGCATATGTAGAGGAAGACTTTGAGAGAAGAAATCCACAATTTTACAGGGTAGATGAAGACGGAGTGGAAGAAACCTTTAATACGGATCTTTCATTTAAGGACTATGACCCTCAGTTGAATTTTATGCCAAGACTGGCATTCTCATTCCCGATTTCCCAGGATGCAGGGTTCTTTGCACACTATGATATACTTGTGCAGAGACCACCATCCAATGTGATTTCAACACCATTGGATTATTTCTACTTCTTTGATGTTTCAAGATTCAGTCCTGCAGGAAACCCGGATCTAAAACCCGAAAAAACAATAGACTACGAAGTAGGATTCCAACAAAAGATATCAAATGCTTCGGCAATGAAAATTTCCGCATACTACAAGGAAATGAGAGATATGATCCAGGCCAGGATATTTTCTTTCATTCCTGATGGTGTATCACAATACGAAACTTACGGTAACCTGGATTTTGGTACTGTCAAAGGTTTCGCATTTTCCTACGATTTAAGAAGGACAGGAAATTTCCAGTTGAATGCAACCTATACCTTGCAGTTTGCTGATGGATCAGGTTCGAATGCCAATTCAGGAAGAGGAATTAACCAGAGAGGAAATATCAGAACGCTGCTTCCATTATCATTCGATGAAAGACACAGAATTACGGCTGTCGCTGATTACAGGTATTCTTCAGGCAAGAATTATAATGGGCCAAGACTGGCAGGAAAAGACATCTTTGCAAATGCAGGGCTCAACCTGTTTATGACTGCCGTATCAGGTCGTCCATATTCAACTTTCCAGACGGTTACACAGCCAGGTGGCGCCTCAGGACGAAAGACAATAAATGGAGCAAGACTACCATGGACATTCAATGCGGATCTACAATTGGATAAAAACTTCCAGATCAAGTTTTCTGAAGAATCAAAAAGATACCTTGGAATTAATGTATATCTGAGGGTACAGAATTTGTTTGACCTTGATAATGTAGTTGGCGTATATAATGTTTCCGGAGATCCGGACAGCGACGGTTATCTCCTTGGAGAATTTGGTGAAGAACGTGTTGCCCAGATCGTTGATGCAGGGTTGAGTCTGGACAGTTTCTTGTCGACTTACAACTGGTTTCTTTTGGCGCCAGGAAATTATACAAGACCAAGGCAGATATTCCTTGGAGCAATTGTCAATTTCTAATTTGAATTCAATTTATTAATCCTTAGAGGAAGAAATAATTATGATAAATTTTAAAAATATTGGATTATCGATCATCTTCTCAATGATGATTATCCCGTTGTTTTCACACATTAACCCTGATAGAAAGAGAGGTAAGGTAAATGTGGATACTTCAACTGAAATAAACTTTAGAGAAGATTGTACTGCTGCAACTGCACAAGTAGATATGGACATCAATAATGTCCGTGCACGATTGCTGACAGGTGGTGATGTCTGGTGGGATTTACAGGATGGAAAGTATGTTGTTCCTGCACCTCCGGTCGGATCTGGAATCCCTGAAGTATCTTCAATCTTTGCCGGGGCAGTTTGGCTCGGTGGACGAGATCCTTCTGGTAACCTCAAAGTAGCAGCAACCGATTACAGGAATGGTGGTCAGACAGATTTTTACCCCGGACCCCTTGACCCTGTGACCGGTCTTACAGATCTTGTATTTTGCCAGAGATGGGATCAGTTTTTCCAGGTTGATGGTACTGAAGCAGATAAAGCGATCCGTGATTATGAACAAGCTGTATTTGATGGTGTGGAATATGAGCCTGATTCAATTCCTGCCGGCGTAAAATACTGGCCTGGGAAAGGAAATCCGTATTTCAACGAAGAATATGGCTTTGATTTACCTGATACAGGTCAGGGACTGGGTTCATTTTGGGATGAGGATCTTGACGGAGAATATGATCCGGTATTCGGAGATTTTCCGATTATCGATATCAGGGGTTGTGAGCCTGAAAACAGGAAACAAGCCAAAGAGCTGGTTCCCGACCAGATGATGTTTTGGATATATAACGATGCTGGTGGGCCCCACTCATTGACACAGGGTACAGAAATCCAGATGGAAGTTCAGGTTCAGGCTTTTGCCTATGCAACCAATGATGAAATCAACGACATGACTTTCCAAAGGTATAAGTTGATAAACAGGGCTGAAACTGATATTCGAAATACATACTTTGCCATGTGGGTAGATCCTGATTTGGGATGTCACCTGGATGATTATTCGGGATGTGACATTGAAAGGAGTTTGGCATACACTTATAATGAAGACGGACTGGATGGTAATAACGGTTGTAATTGTGATGGTGGTGTTAATACCTATTGTGATGAGGTTCCGATTATTGGAACGGACTATTTCAGGGGACCACTCGGGCCGAAAAATTTTCTGATAATTGGAGGCGATACAATTCTGGAGAACCCGGCATTAGGAGAGACTGACTTTGATACAATTGTTGAATTGGGCATGTCTTCATTCATCTATTATAACAATGGAGGAATCGGGCAGAATCCCCAGCAGACAAATGACCCGAGTATCGCTGATGAATTTTATAATTACCTCCAGGGCGCATGGCGTGATGGTACTCCTTTGACCATTGGAGGCAGTGGATTTAATCCGGGAAGTGTAGATACAACAAGATTTGCTTTCTTCGATCCACCGAATGATCCGACAGGATGGTCAATGGCAGCAGAAGCATTGGCTTTTGGTGACAGGAGAACACTCCAGGCATCTGGTCCATTCCTGCTGAAACCAGGAGCGATTAACGAATTGATCATTGGAGCTGTTTGGGTACCAAATGTAATGCATCCAAATCCCGATATTTCCAAATTACAGGCAGCAGATGATATCGCTCAAAACCTGTTTGATGCATGTTTTGATATCATTGATGGCCCCGATGCACCTGATGTTGATATCATTGAACTGGACAGGGAGATTATCCTGGTCCTGAGTAATGATACAATTCTTTCAAATAATGCATTTGAGGCTTATAGTGAACTGGATATTCTTTCATCTGATAATATTCCTGAAGAAGACAGAACGTACTTGTTTGAAGGATATAAAATATATCAATTACAAAATGCCAATGTGTCTCCGCAGGAGTTGGATGAAGTTGAAAAAGCAAGGTTGGTTGCACAGGTAGATGTAAAAAATGGTGTTGCTGAAATCTTCAATTGGTCAAGTGTTCCTGATCCTAACCCGGCGGCATCCGATCCGATCTGGACTTTTGACAGAAAAGTTGATGGTGCAGACGAAGGCGTTGATCATACCTTCAGGCTATTGACAGATCAGTTTGCTGATGGTGATAACCGTCTGGTAAATCACAGGAAATATTACTATATGGCTGTGGCTTATGCATATAACAATTATGCGACATTCGAACCAGGAAATCCAACCCTGACACAACAGAGGCCATACCTTGAGGGAAGGGGTAACATCAAAACATATACTGCTATTCCAAGACCGATTGTCTATACCGGTGTAAATGCAGCCTATGGTGATGGAGCCGCTGTGACCAGGTTATCAGGAGTTGGAGTAGGAGGTAATCTTCTCGACATGGATGATGAAATGTATGACAAGATTCTTGATGGTTCTTTCGATGGTGCTATTGATTATAAGTCAGGAGCAGGTCCGATTAATATTAAAATATATAATCCGCTTGAAGTAAAGGATGGAACATTCCAACTTGAAATGATAGGAAATCACAGGGGCGGATCTGTGTGTGCACTTGATCCGGGAGTAGTATGGGAGTTGACTGATGTCAATACCGGATACACTCTGGCTTCAGAGCAAACCATTGATGCATTGAATGAACAATTAGTCGCCGAGTATGGATTTTCTGTAGCGATTGGACAAACAGCAGATGCAGGTACCGGAATTGATGATAACAACGGTGCATTAGCAGCATTCCTGGAATATTCAGACCCCGAAGGTGATCAATGGTTTGGCGCTATGAGGGATAATGCTTCAGGTTATGGCATTGGTTTCAATAGTACTGTATTTAATTTCCTGAAGACGAGTTCAGGTGAGATAGATGAAACCATGGATCAAAACCAGAGTTATAGCAGTTTGGGAGACGGATACTTTTATCCTTTCATCCTTGCCTCTGCTGAACCTGCTGATGCTTCGGATGTATTCTCATATTATATTACACCTGCATGGAAGGTTTCAAACAGCCACGAATTTTTGAGAGATGGTGGAAAAAATGGTGTTTTTAACCTGAATAATGTAGATATAATTTTTACCTCTGACAAGGATAAATGGTCGAGGTGCATCGTAGTTGAAACTGCCAATGAAGATTATCTTTCATTCAGGCCAACTACAGGAGATGCTGATATGTTTGATCTCAGGCAATCACCATCAGTAGATAAAAATGGACAAGACATCGGAGATGGAACAGTTGGATATAGCTGGTTCCCAGGTTATGCAGTTGATGTAGAGACTGGAAGAAGACTTAATATATTCTTTGGTGAGAATTCAGTGTTTAATGCAGGACTTGCATCCAGGTTACCTGGTATTCCTGAAATTGGAGACGACATGGTATTCAATCCGAATGATCAGTTATTCAGGGTGGAAGATAACCTTGTAGCTCCTGGTGCCAGTCCGGAAGAATTTGTCCTTGGAGGAAACCACTTTATTTATGTGACGAGACAGGATTATGATGGATGTGAAGACATGCATAACAAACTGAATTCTTCTAACAATCTCTTTGGCAAAATTGATGTGGGCAAAGCCATTACATGGGCATCGATGGTCTTGCTGCCTGATGGGCAATCCATGTTGCCATATGACCAGGGCGCTGTACCAAATGATCTGACGATTAAATTACGGGTTGAGAATCCATATAACCTGGAGACTTCATTTAATATACAATCACCGAATTCATGTCAGACTGTTGGTGATTTACCAAAATATGAATTCACGATTTCAGGTAAGGAAACAAACGAACTTGAAGAGGATGAGTATGAAGGTGCATTGGCAAATGTTAATGTTGTACCGAATCCATATTATGCCTATTCATCCTATGAAACATCCCAGTTTTCCAAAACGGTCAAGATCACAAATCTTCCGGCCAGGGCAACTATTACGATTTATTCACTGGATGGAAAATTTATCAAGCAATTTATAAGGGATGAAAGAGTTGTGCAAACACAGGGTGCGAACCGGGGAGTGAATAATCGTCAGATACTTCCGGATGTTGAGTGGGATATTGAGAACAGTGCAGGTATTCCAATAGCGAGTGGAGTATACCTGATTCATGTTGTTGCACCGGACCTTGGTGAAGAGCGAACACTAAAATGGTTTGGTATAAACAGGAAATTTGATCCGTCAGGACTATAAAATATAATGTTGATTAATTTGAATAATCAGAAACAGATGAAAATCTTAACAAAATTAGGTCTTGGATTACTGGGGATGCTGTTCATAGCAAGTACAGCATATGGTGGAAATCCGGACAGACAAGGTGAAGCAGGAGCACCTGAATTATTATTGAATCCCTGGGCTGCCAGTTCAGGTTTACATACCTTAAATACTTCTTCTATTTCAGGTCTTGAGTCCATGCGACTGAATATTGCTGGTTTAAGTCGTCTTGAGAACAGGGAATTGATATTTGCCAACACGCGGTTGTATGAAGGTTCGACATTAAAACTAAATGCATTTGGATATGCACAGAAAGTAGGTGAAAGTTCTGCATTTGGAATTTCACTGATGTCAGTAGATTTTGGTGATATAGCAAGAACTACAACTCTGGATCCCGAAGGAGATGGCGGTGTGTTTTCTCCATCATTCTTCAATATAGGCTTTGGATATTCTTACACCTATGAAAACAGGATTTCTGTAGGTTTTCTTTTCAGGGGAGTATCTGAATCTTTGCCAAATATCAGCGCATTTGGATTTGCAGTTGACGCAGGGGTACAATATGTTACAGGTCCACAGGATAACTTCAGATTGGGAATTTCACTCAGAAATATTGGATCCCCAATGCGTTTCGGTGGAGAAGGATTGAGTTTCCAGGGAGATAACCCGGAAGGAACCGCGCAATATTTGCTGACTTATGATCAACGTTCAGAGAAATTTGAATTGCCTTCAGTATTGAATATTGGAATTAGCTATGATTTCCATTTAAATGAAAAAATGATGCTTAGGACGCTTGGTAATTTCACGTCCAATGCATTTTCAAGAGACCAGATAGGCGCAGGTGCAGAATTTGTGTTCAATGATATGGTGACTTTACGAGGTGCTTACAAAACTGATTTTGGTGATGCAGGTGCATTCAAGGATAACATCTATTCTG
>JABDPK010000018.1 GCA_013042795.1 Saprospiraceae bacterium
TATTCTCTAAAAATTCTCTTCTTTTCATCGATTCGATTGTTTAATAAATTTAAGGTTTAAAAGGGATTCCCTAAGATTCTGCGATAACTTAATACAGGTATCATTCCCAGGTTCAATTTTGTCACCAGCTGATCTGAAAAGGGATCGTAATACACATGTGACTCATTTCTTGTGTTGAGTACATTCTGGATATCCATAATAAATACATTTTTTCTCTTCCAGTTGTACTGGATTCTCAGATCAGTGCGAAAGAAGTGCTTCAATCTTTTCGGTTCTTCCAAATTGACCAAAATATAACTGTTACCATAAGTACCTCCCCTTTCATGCATTGCAAGGTTTATGAATAAAATATTCTCTTTTTTAAGTTTTAATCTCTTCGAAAGATTCAAGTTGATAATCCGACCAAAACTGTATCTCGAATCATACCATTGCCCTTCACTATTCCTAAATTCAGATTTGAAAAGACTTGTATTAATATTGATGTTAAATCCATTTGAAAAAGATTTATCAATCATAATTTCGAGTCCAAAATTTCTCGCTAACCCAGTGTCATTGAAGCTGAATAATTCATTCCCTAAGCTATAGTCATAATCATTGATCGCAGGGAGATAGTTGCCATACATCGCAAGATCTGTAAAGCTGTTTCTGAATAACCGGCTTAGAACAAATAGTTTATTCTCTATATTCTGCCACTTCCAGCTCAAAGAAAATGACAACATTTTCATTCTTGTAAGTTTTTCTCCCGGGCTGGCTTTCACAATAAGGTTATGAGCATTTGTAGAATATGAAGAATTAAAATCGAATGTATTATGACCCTGAACAAACCGTACAGACAAGTTTGGTTCAATACTCATGTTTCTGGTATAACTGTCAAACAAAGTACTGAGGGATATTCCGTAACTCAAGCCATTCAAGTTTGTGACTATTTTCCTGTAGCTGATATATGGTTCTATGTAGAATGATGGGTCCTCAAATTTCCTCAAACCCTGTTGAAATTTTTCTGCGACATAACTTGAATTTATTCCGGTCTTGAGAAAGCCACGCTCTGCATTGGGAGAAATAATCCATTCACCGGCATAACTCAGACGTAACTGTTTGAAGATTGAACTATCAATCTGATTGTCCAATACAAATAAATCAGGATCTGTTTTCGAGATACGATCATCACTTTTAAATGAAAAAACCAGGCTATGCTCCTGATTCTTTTCTTTGAAACGAAGACCCTGGATGCTAAACAGTGAATTGTATTCTATATTCTGAATATCCTTGAGTACTTCGGCTGAGCCTGTTTCTTCAAGTGCTCTCTTATGATTTAAACTGGATCCCAGAATACTGAAGGCAGTAATCTTTTCATTCAGTCTTCCTTCCATAAATATATCCTGGAATTTAATTGATTCACCATCAAAATCAACACCAAGGTCAGCAAGTATACCTACCGTAGAATATCTGCCATGTACCTTGAACTCAGATCTTTTTTGAGATTGGTAACCAAATTCCATCCCAAGCAAACCAAGTTTATAGAAATTTCTTCCTTTGGCACCAAATTCAAAGTCCATTATTCCTGATAATGCATTCACTTTTCCGGACGATAAAGGCGCACCAAAAAAATTGAACTTGTTTATCACTTCAAAAGGTAATGCGAGTACACCTCCGGCACTTGAAGAAGTATAATCATCAAAGGTTCCTGCATTGCTGGTATGGTTGGGATTGACAATTTCAGCCCCATAGATTGTCCATTTTGTAGAAGAGGAAGGCAAACCCCGATATATAATACCGTTGGCTTCATCATTTGAAGTAGAGATGCCGACGTGTCTGTATAATACCCGTGAGGGATCATCAAAAGTCGCTGCGAGCAATGCACTATTCTGATTAACGTGTAATTCGTTTTGTAAATAATTAAAGGAAGATTGTAAAGGAAGTGCCTTGATCATTACACCTTCTATTTCAGCCCTGACAGTATCTTTAATAAGCTGGGCACATACTGAAGAAGACATTATTACTCCATATATCAGGATCAAAATACGTTTCAAATCCCCAGCAAATTATTTATCATCTCCTGGTCCACAGATCCACCAGCAAAATCATCAAAGGTCTTTTCGGTTACCTTTATAATGTGATTAGCTATAAACGGGGCTCCTTCTTCAGCGCCCTGTTCAGGTGACTTGATACAACATTCCCACTCCATCACGGCCCAGCCATCAAATCCGTACTGAGATAATTTGCTGAATATTGTTCCAAAATCAATTTCGCCGTCTCCAAGGGATCGAAATCGTCCAGCCCTGTTTTCCCATCCCTGGTATGCTCCATAAACACCCTGTTTTCCTGTAGGATTGAATTCTGCATCCTTTACATGGAATGCCTTGATCTTTTCAGCATAAAAATCAATAAATTGGATATAGTCCAGTTGTTGTAAAATGAAGTGACTCGGGTCATAAAGCAAACAAGCCCTTGGATGATGATTTACACGGTCAAGAAACATTTCATAACTGGTCCCGTCGTGTAAGTCTTCTCCGGGATGTACTTCAAAGCACAGGTCAACTCCTTGCCTGTCAAACTCATCCAGAATTGGTTTCCACCTCTTGGCCAGTTCATCGAATGCAGTTTCGACGAGACCAGGAGGACGTTGAGGCCAGGGATAAATATATGGCCAGGCCAATGCTCCTGAAAAACTGGCATGTGCTTTAAGTCCTAACCTATTGCTCGCCCTCGCAGCATTGGTTACCTGCTCGATCGCCCATTCAGTTCTTTCTTTTGGTTTCCCGTGAACGGCTTCTGGTGCAAATGCATCAAACAATTCATTATAAGCAGGGTGTACGGCAACCAATTGTCCCTGGAGATGTGTTGAAAGTTCTGTGATTTCCAGGCCATATTCTCCAATCTTTCCTTTCAGGTCATCACAGTAACTTTGGCTTTCTGCAGCTTTGGCAAGATCTATCAGACGAGCTTCCCAGGTAGGAATCTGAATACCTTTATAACCAAGATCTGCTGCCCATCGACAAATAGAATCAAGAGAATTATACGGGGCTTCATCACCCATAAACTGTGCGAGAAATATAGCGGGACCTTTAATTGTTTTCATGACATCTATTTATTACAACAAGATATCAATACCCTAAAGAAGTGCAAAAATTAAATTGAAAAATGAAAAACAGAGGAGGTCTTTATTCTTCTTCCTCGCTGATCAAAAGGCCCCTTTCATTCATGAAATTGAACCATTTGATCACTTTTTTCATATCATTGATTGATACCCTGTCTTCATCATAGTCTGGTATGATACTTTCGAAGTACTCTTCTATTTTATATTGTTCAGCCTTGGGACTGACCGGGGGATTCTCTTCATATTGCTCAAGCATTTTTTCGAATACATCTCTTAAGGCGATTGTATCTTCGAGTGTATAGATCGCAACTGTACCTAATGGTGTAAATTGATGTTTTCTTACAGAATAAAATCTGGTTTTTCCGTTTTCCAGGCTCTCCAGGATAAGGCCGTTATTCCTTGATGTGACAAGTTTAAGTATCCCGCCTACGCCACTCACAGCAACAAATGGTTCTAAATTCATTTAGATTAATTTGAATCAAAAATAGTTCAATTTGAACTTATCTGATCAATCTTCAGCATCAATCTTCATTCATAATATTTTCCTGTTGGTCGATACTTTCGTCATGAACAGCTTTAATATAGTTAATGATGAATTCTTCACTTAAATCTTCCTGGATTGCCAGCTTGACACAGCGGTTTATAATTTCATTCCACCTCTTGGATTGAAAAATAGTGACGTTGTTTTCCTTCTTGTAATGTCCGATTTTTCTGGAAATTTCCATCCTGTTAGCTAATAGCCGAATGATAGTTTCATCAATATTATCAATATTATTCCTCAGCATCTCAAGCTCATTCTGGATTGGCGGATCATCCATGTGCTCAGTCCTGTAAGTAAGTCTATCCATTAAAGCACCAAAAGCCGGAGGGGTAAGTTGCTGACTGGCATCACTCCAGGCATGATCAGGGTCAATATGACTTTCGATCATCAAGCCATCATATCGAAGATCAATTGCTTTTTGGGACACTTCAAAAATGGTTTCCCGCCGTCCACAAATATGGGAAGGATCACAAATAAGTGGAATATCCGGGTATTGTCTTCTGAATTCAATGGCTATCTGCCACTGTGGACTGTTTCGATAATACTTTTCCCCGAGATTTGAAAAACCCCTGTGAATAGCTGCCACCCTGCTTGCGCCTGATTTTAATAATCTTTCAATGGCCCCAAGCCATAAGGCTATATCAGGGTTAATAGGGTTCTTGACCATCACAGGTATATCCACTCCGCTGATGGCATCTGCAATTTCCTGGACAACAAAGGGGTTTGTGGTTGAACGTGCCCCAATCCACAATACATCAATATCGTTTTCAAGACACAACTCCACATGTTTTGCCTTAGCAACTTCAACGGTTAACGGAAAACTATATTCTTCTTTTACTCTTTTCAACCATGGAAATCCTACTTCTCCCACACCTTCAAATGATCCAGGATAGGTTCTTGGCTTCCAGATTCCAGCCCTGAACAGGTCGACCTTATCCAGGTCTTTCAGACCTTTGGCAGTATCCATGACCTGCTTTTCGGTTTCAGCACTGCAGGGACCAGAGATGATCAATGGCCTCTTTGAGAAATCTAATATCCCGGATATTGTATCTTCAGTCATTTAGTATTGTTCTCTAATAGAATGCCTAAAGTTGGAAATTGATTTCCGATTCTTCTGTTTTTTTATTCAAAGCCAGGAGACCTGTTCAAAAATTCATCATATAGTAAGGTTTGACGACTTTCGAGTGGGATTTTCCAACCCTTGATAAACAGATGTTTTACCTGTGTTTTTGTTTCAAAAGGATCTCCATCGGTTACAAAAAGATTCGCCACTTTTCCTTGTTCAACACTACCGTAATCTTTATCAACACCAAATATTTCTGCAGGAATGATGGTAACTGATTTTAATGCTTCTATCCTGCCCATTCCATATGCAGCTGCAAAACCTGCATTGAATGGAAGGTTTCTTACGTTTTCAGTTTCACGCGTTCTTAAAGCTACTTTTACACCGGCTTTATGCATTAAACCTGCATTTGCATAGGCAATGTCATATTTGTCAGAAGCACGAGAAGGTCTTGCAAGGACGGGTCCCGTAATAACTGGAATTTCATATTTCGCAAGACTGTCCGCGACCTTATATCCTTCAGTAACACCTGTAAAAACCACTTTTAAATTTTTACCAGAGACCCATTTTATTGCTGAGAGTATATCATTCTTCCTGTTTACTTCAATCAAAAGCGTAGTTTCGCCGTTTACCACAGGCACCAATGCATCCAGTTGTGGATTATAGTCCAGGGATTCACCGGAGTCCTTTGCCCTTGCAGCTATCTCAGACCTCAATACAGCCTTTTCCCAGAGATCATTCAGTTCTTTAGTTGATTTTTCTTCTGATTTTTTAATATCCTCATCTGATCTTCTGTCCCATCGGCCTCTTCTTCCAGAGGAAGGATAATTTAAAACTATAGCTTTAAAACCAGCGTACATCTGATCAGGCGTATATCCCTGTAAATCTATCAGTGCTGCCGTACCAGGAAACCTGCCACCGGATGGGACGGTTAATACAGTTGTTATTCCATTTACCCTGGTCACAGGTATATTTACAGAATTAGGGTTGACAGCCGTTAAAGCCTCCATGTGAGGTGTAAAACTGCCAATCTCATTGTGGTCCTGGGTTAATGAAATTGAACCTACTTCCGCCAGGCCCAACCTTGTCCCTGCATCAATCAATCCCGGATAAATCGTCAATCCTTCACAGTCAACAAGTTTAGCACCCGGATGCGAAATGTCATTATGAATTTCCATTATCCTGTTTCCGGAAATCAGAACATCGGCTTTGACCAGGCCATTATCCAGGGTTTCTACCTGGCCATTTTTTAAAAGGTAAATTCCTGTTTCTGCTTTTTGAACCTGTTGTGAATGCAGGTTTAACATGCAAAAAAGCAACAGGAAGATATATAGTGTTCTTTTCATTGTTATCATTAATGTTTGTGCTCAAATAGAAATTCATAGACGCCTTGCATGCAACCTTCTGCTTCATGATCATGAGCCTCGGTAGCTTCATAAAATGCGGGAATTGTTTCTTCCGGGTTTATATCTATTCGTTGATCTTCTTCATCTTCATGGATATTAAATCGGATTTCACCGTCAACAATGGTGTATTGATTGATTGCATATATTGACAATGGATGGTTTTTGAATATGGCTATATCAGCATCCTTTCCTTCTTCAATAGAACCAACCCGATCATCTATTCCCAATTGTATGGCTGGATTAAGTGTAATCAAAGCAAGTGTTTGTTCATCAGTCAGACCCCCGTATTTCTGCGCTTTTGCTGCTTCATGATACAGGTGCCTGATCAATTCTCCAGAGTCAGAATTAATGGAAGTAACCACTCCATTCCTGGTAAGAATGGCAGCATTGTACGCCGTTGAATAATAAACTTCAAATTTATAGGCCCACCAATCCGAAAACACAGAAGCATGTGCTCCGAACGCAGCCAACTCGGGGGCCACCTTAAATCCTTCATTCACATGTTGGAAACATATCTTGTTTACGCCATAATCTTTTAAGACATTCATAAGCATGAGTATTTCATCAGCACGATATGAATGACAATGGATAATAATATCTCCTTTGAGGATGTCAGCCAGTGTTTCAAGTCTTAAACTGTATTGAGGTGCTGTTTTTGAATGACCATTTCTAAATTTTTCCCAGCCAATCATATATTCACGGGCTTTTGAAAACGAGTGCCTGAATACCTGCTCAACCCCCATCCTGGTATTTGGAACAACATCTTTTCCTTCACCGTGTACTCTAATGGGATTTTCTCCCAGGGCAAATTTTATGGTTCTTGGTGCGCCATCCATTCTAAGATCATCGGGATCAGTCACTCCCCACCTGTGTTTTATGGTCTCACACTGTCCACCGATAGCATTTGCTGAACCATGCATAGCATGTGATATAGTAACTCCTCCGGCTAATGCCCGATAAATGCTGATATCATACGGGTCAAGTGCATCTCCAACCCATACTTCTGCTGTCACCGGATTACTTGCTTCATTGACAGCATCAATCGCAATATGAGAATGAGCGTCAATTATACCAGGTAAGACATATAATCCTCCCGCATCAATTACCCTGGCATTTCCAGGTTCGATGTTCTTTGCAATTTTGTGAATTTTACCATCCCGTATTAATATATCTGATCCTCTTAAAACACCATTGGTAACCGTTAGAATAGTTCCGTTATCAATAAGGATATCACCACTGTCCGACTGGGCAGAAACTGAAAACATTAACAGGATTAAAAAAAATAAACTAATAAGCGTTTTCATAATTGAACATTTATTCCGGTGTTTCAATTTTCTTTCCATCAATGGGAAATGACCCTATACCTTCAGCAGATACGGTTCCACTAAAATCTTCACCTTCAAATTCCAGGGATATCCTGATGGGTAATTCATTTCCTTCATTTACCATAATTGTAAATGCAAGTTGGTTTTCCTTTATTTCGATATCTGTAGCCTCTTCCACTTCATCCGGTTCCTGGTTATCAATAAGATTAATCTCTATTTCATCACCTGTTATATTAACTATGATTTCTCCTGTTCTCCTGTCTTCCGGAATATCCACTACATAGGACCATGTTCCTTGCAGTTCTTCATATTTACCTTCTTCCACTTTTGATTTGGATTTCTTTTTCACCTTAATTTTTTCATGTACCCCTTCAATGATAATATGTCGGATATTAGATTCTTTATCGAAATAAGGCTTGTCTGTTAAAAAGAAGTTTGCCATTTTACCTTCTGAGATTGACCCGGCGATATGATCTATGCCCAGGATCTCTGCAGGATAAATTGTTAATGCTTTCAAAGCCGTTTCCCTGGTCAATCCTGAAGAAATCATGCGATTCAGGTTTTTCTTTACATCTCCGGGTTTGGTATCAAGCATCGAAAACCCGAAATGTATTCCTGCCTCTTCAAATACTGCCGCCTGTTTTTCATATTCTGCGATCGCTTTGGCTTTACGTTCTTTGAATGCTATGGTTTCCGGATCTTCCTTTTTCTCCTTTTCTAAATCGTCTTTATTTCTTTCGGTTTTTTCTTCATTCTTTTTGCGTTTATCTCCTTGGGGACTATCTTTTTTATCATCTTTTTTCTCTGATTTGGGCAATGCCAGTGACAAAGCAACATAAGCGTTCTGTGCCTTAATTTTATTTATTGATTGCCAGCCTTGTTTAACATTGGCAAGAACCAGGT
>JABDPK010000026.1 GCA_013042795.1 Saprospiraceae bacterium
CATATTGTCATTTCGATATAATTCATTCGGTTTATTGGCATCATTAACCTGGTAGACATCAAGATCGCCGTCATGATCGTAATCGAACAAAATGGCTGCCATGGAAGGCGTCTGTAAGGTTATTCCTGACACAGGAGCCACATCAATAAAAAATGCACCTTCATTCCTGTAGAGCTTATTCTTTTCATTGAAATTGGCGACGTATATATCCAGATCGCCGTCCATGTCAAAGTCTCCTGCATTCAAAGAAGAAATTCTGCCAATTGTTCCAAGGTTAAATTGTTGGGTCACATCGGTAAATACATCTCCTTCATTCCTGTACAAGATATTTGCTTCATCATAATTGCCTACATAAAGATCCTGGTCTCCATCATTGTCAAAATCCAGCCATATACTTGTGTTGCTTTTACCATTAAAATCAATACCAAGCATGGAAGCTTTTTCATCAAATTGTCCATTACCGAGATTCTCATAAAACAGGTTTTTTCCTTCCCTGTTGCAGACATAAATGTCCTCAAAGCCATCATTGTTGTAATCTCCGACAGCTATACCATTGTTCATACTTTTGTCGTCAAAACCGGAAACTAAAGAAACATCAGAAAATGATTGAGTATAGATATAAACCGGCAAAGAAATCAATAATACTTTAAGACTAAATACTTTCATGAATTATACTTGGTGAAAACGAATGTATTAAAAATTGAATGAAATTAATGTTCTCAGAATTAATCAGAAATAAACTAAAAAGCTATTCTATTTAGCGAGCTTAATTATTGAAACCATCCTGGCTGGAACTGTAAATGAAGCTGTCATATCAAATTTCTGCCCGGTCACTACATCAAAGCCCGAAATAAAATCAGTCATTCTTTCTTTAAACCGTCCAGGATCAATCGAAGTCGCCTCTTCATTCTTGTTGACGACTATCATCACAGTGGACGCACTATCATACCTGAAATATACATACACACCGGACCTGGGTTCATAATGCATCATTTTCCCTGAATGTATTGCTGATTCTCCATTTCTCCAGTTAATAAGTTTTTTCATCCATGCCTGTGTTTCCTTGGCATCCTTATCCAATCCTTCACCACTAAATGCATTCACTTTATCATCTGCCCATCCACCCGGAAAATCAGAACGGATGATACCATGACTATCTGTATCCGGATTTGACATCAGTATTTCTGTACCATAGTAGAGTTGTGGTATACCTCGTGTTGTCATAATTATGGAAATTGCCATTTTCAGGCGATCCAGTTTATGATCCACCTGCGTGTAAATCCTGCTCATATCATGATTGTCAGGAAAGATCACGAGGTTGGATGCATCAGCATAGAGGAAGTCCATTCCCAATAATTCATATAACCTGACAAGACCGGTACCCCATGCTTCCTCTTCATTCATCGATTTATGGATCGTAAAACAAAGCGGGAAATCCATCAATGATGGCAGGCAGGATGTATACCCGTCTTTATTTATTTTTCCCTCCTGCCAGTAAGCTATAACTGCAGGTTCTTCTATCCACTCTTCACCTACAATATTCATATTGGGATATTCATATTTTATGGCACAGGTCCAGGCTGTCATAAATTCCCTGAAAGGATAAGAATAGGTATCCTGCCTGATCCCGTATAAATCTGCATATTCAATCCACCAGATGGTGTTCTGAATGAGATACGTGGACATAAACGGATTGCGCTGATTCAAATCCGGCATTTGCTCCACAAACCACCCTTTGGTCATCATATCCCTTTCACTTTGCGCTACATAAGGGTCAACCAGTGTCGTTTTCCTGTGATTTGTATTCTTGTACCCTTCCTTTTGGAAATTTATCCAATTATTAAAAGGAGGATCTTTCATCCACCAGTGATAGTGGCCACAATGATTGACAATGATATCCATGATCATACCTATACCCATATCCTTTGCCTTTCTGCTCAACTCCACATATTGTTCATTGGTACCGAAACGTGAATCGACTTTATAATAATCTGTGGTCGCATAACCATGATATGACCATCCAGGTTGATCATTCTCAAGAACCGGATTTAACCAAAGTGCTGAAAACCCCATGTCTTTCATGTAATCCAGGTTATCCATCAAACCCTGGATATCTCCGCCATGCCTGCCATATGGTTTTACCCTGTCATATCCTTCTTCCATGCCGTCTACTTCATCATTTGAAGTATCTCCATTCGCAAATCGATCAGGGGTCACGAGGTAAAGGACATCCTTGCTTGTAAATGCAGCACGTTCGGCTGATCCCGGTCTTCTTGCTTTTAATTCATAGTCATATGACAGTTTTTCTTCTCCTTTGCTGAGCTGTAAATTGAACAATCCTGCTTTTGCTTTAGATTTGATCTCAAGGTCAACAAAGAGATAGTTTTTATTTTCCGGACGATGCACTTTCATGATCTTCACGCCATTATACCTCAGCTTAACATCCATGTCGCCGATATCTTTTCCATAAATTAACAACTGGAGGTTTTCATTATGCATACCACTCCACCAGAATGGAGGTTCCACACGCAAAAGTTCACTGGCATCAGCTGTAAGGTAACCGATCATCGCTATAAGAAACAGAACTAATTTTCCAATACTATTTTTCATATATTTTTTTCTTCCAACTAATAATTTCATCTGTAAATCTATCTACAAGGTCAGGGTATTTAGCAGATAATTCCAGTTCATTTCCAGGATCTTTGCGGGTATCGAACAATTTCTTTTCTGAAAAAGTCAAATTCCAACTAAAAAACCAATTGCCTTCCCTCAGCCAGTATGCTTCAACATCTTTACCCATCATATCTCCTTCCCATCTTATCTTATCAACATATCCAACGATCAGATCACGGTGGGACATCTCTTTCCCGGATTCGATCATTTCCAGGAGCGATCGTCCATAGTTATTATTCTGATCTAAATTGAGAATATCCATGATCGTCGCAGGAATATCTGCACTATGAACCAGGGCGTTATCAAATCGTCCGGGATTGATATTTCCTTCCCAGGAAAACAGGATAGGTGTCCTGAACGACTGATCGAATACAGAAAGCTTTCCTTTATCTCCACCATTATGCCATCTCAGTGAATCATGCCTGAATTCCTGGTCAGGGTTCTGTTCCCATCCATTATCGTTGACATAAACAAACAATGTATTACTGAAGAGGTCTTCATCTTTAAGGTAATTCATCAAAGCGCCTACCCCGTCATCAAACCAGCTGCAGTTTGCATAATATCTTTTAGCAGATTCGGTCATGTCTTTATCCACATACAAGTCATAATATTTACCGGGTGCATCAAATGGGTAATGAGGTAATTCGGGAGCATACCAGATAAAGAAAGGATTCTCTTTATTGTTATCAATGAATTCATAAACGGGTTCCATCGTTGCCCGAGCCAGTTGCAATCCCGTTCCACCCATAAATTGCTTGAACCATTTTCCTCCTTTTTTTCTGTCTTCCTCCGTCCAACCGGTAGTCATACCGTGTGAAAAACCTCCATTTTGGTAATTGAATTCCCACCATTTACCTCCCTGGAAACTTTTATAACCAAGTTTTGCAAGCTTCCTGGGTAAAGTTTCAAAATATTGCATGGCATGGTGCTGAAACTCCTTCTTCCATTTTTCTGCACTTTCTTCAGAATCAAAGCGGACCAGGGACATCTTTGCTCTCATTATTGAATCTACCTGTTTATTATAGGTCGTTGGCAAGGTGGCAGTCATGAGGGTTTGTAGTGATGGCCTGCAATGATTTTGTGGAACATAAGCATTCGTAAATAATGCAGATGATGCGGCAAGTGCATCCATGTTTGGAGTGAATACATAATCAGCGCCGGTAAAACCAAAATAAGGATAACCGTGATCATCACCAATGATCAGAACGATGTTTGGTAAAGCTTTTGGCTCGTCCTTTATAAGTCTTTCTTTTGTGCCCTGGCAGGATGTGAGAACAGATAAAGACAACAATAAGAGTAATAAAATCAGGTGAGGCATATTCATATTAATCAATCCCTAATTTAACATTTATCAATGAATGCTTTACAAGGTGGGCTAGGATTTATGATCCTGGATTAATTAGAAATAGTTTGAACAAGATTTAGCGTTTTAAATCGTGAATAATCCACCGTTCATTCAACTGATATATTGATGCTGTCTCCAAATTATCAGATAAAGTTTGATTATTTTTCGACAAAATCATCTTAGACTTGAAACTTAGCTTATGATGATTAATGTTATAATTTAAGACTTCTATAACATTTGGAGGATTTTACTCAACTTAACTAGTACAATATGATAACCATCCTGACCTGGGTTTCGATCATTGCCGGTGGACTTTTGATTCTGCTTATGCTTCTTTCATTGCTTGGAGGCCTGGACCTGGATATAGATATGGGCTCAACTGATGTGGAAACTGATACGGCGGGCTTAGGTGTCGTAAAGGGACTACTTACATTTATCTCTGTAGGTTCCTGGGTTATTAAAATTGTTCTGGCCACAAAAATCCATATCGGTGTTGCTGTTATCATAGGTGTACTATCAGGAGCAGCTGCATTCTGGCTATTAAACTATCTACTCAAACTACTTGTGAGAAACGAAGAAAATGTCAACTGGTCACTGGAAGACTCAATGTATCAGAAAGGAGAAGTATACTTACGCATACCACCGGGTGGTCAGGGAATAGTAAATATCCTGATCAAAGGAGCTCAAAGAGAACTCAAGGCAAAATCAAGAGATAATGAAGAAATCAAAACAGGAGAATCGGTATTGGTTACTGATTTTCAAGATGAATATGTGATTGTTCAAAAAGAAAAAAACTAATAAATAAACATAATAATATGACGACTGAAATTCTAATTCTGGCTGGCTTCCTTGTATTTGTTACTTTCTTGCTGATACTTTTTTTCGTAAGCAGGTACAAACGCTGTCCTTCAGATAAAATACTCGTGGTATACGGGAAAACCGGTGATGATCAATCGGCAAAATGCTATGCTGGTGGAGCAACCTTTGTTTGGCCGGTCATCCAGGACTACAGGTATCTTGATTTAACGCCAATTAGCATTGATGTGAATCTTCAGGACGCCTTGTCCAAACAAAATATAAGGGTATCTGTGCCGGCTCAATTCACTGTAGGTGTCAGTAACAAACCAGATTTGATGATTGCTGCAGCAGAAAGGCTGCTTGGACTTGACCGTCCTTCCATCCGGTCTCTTGCTCATGATATTATTATGGGACAGATGCGATTGGTCATCGCCAATATGGATATCGAGGAATTGAATACCGACAGGGATAAGTTTGTAGAATCAGTATACACCACTGTTGGAAACGAATTACATAAAATCGGCCTGGCACTGATCAATGTCAATGTCACAGATATACAGGACGAATCCGGCTATATCCAGGCACTGGGTAAAGAAGCTGCTGCCAAAGCAATTAATGATGCCAAGGTAAAAGTGGCTAATGAAGAAAGGACTGGAGCCATTGGTCAAGCTGAAGCACAGCAAGATCAGAGAGTAAAAGTAGCTGGTGCCAATAGCAGGGCTGAAGTAGGTGAAGCGAATGCCATGCAATTACAACGTGTACAGGTCGCTGATTCAAACAGCCTTGCCGAAATCGGTGAAGCTGAAGCACTACAAAAACAAAGAATCAGTATTGCCGAAGCAAATTCACGGGCTGAAATCGGTGAAGCTGACGCAAATGCAATTGCCATTGAAGGTAAAAATACGGCCAAGATAAAAATTGCCAATTCCGATGCTTCCAAAGACATTGAAGTTGCTGAAGCAGAAAGAAAAGCAACGGCTGCAAGGAAGGTCGCTGCAGCCAAAGCAATGCAGGAAGCATATATCGCTGAAAAGGAAGCCGAAGACGCAAGAGCTAAAATGGAACTGGCCAAAAAACAAGCAGATGAAGTGGTCATTGCTGAGATAGACAAACAAAAAGCTGTCATTAAAGCACAGGCTGAAGCAGAAAGACAAAGAGAAACAGCGAGAGGAGAAGCTGATGCCATCCTAGCAAAATTTATGGCCCAGGCCAAAGGTCAGGAAGAGTTGTTACGCAAACAGGCAGAAGGATTTCAAAAACTGGTTGAAGCGGCGAATGGAGATCCGCAAAGTGCAATCGGTTACCTGATGATTGATAAACTCACAGATTTGGCTGAGATTCAGACAGGAGCCATCAAGGATCTGGATATAGAAAAAGTTGTGGTCTATGACAACGGTAGCGGTAAAGGTGTAGGTAATTTCGTCCAGGGACTATATAGCATGATGCCCCAACTCAACGATTTCCTGGCACAGAGTGGCATGAACTTGCCACAGTCTCTTGTCAAAAGCAATGTCAATGGTTCCGATTCTGAAAAGGAAAAAACAAGTAAAGAAACAGGAGAATAAACCCTCCCTGGATTAACTTAAATCATATGGGAGCAGGTATCACTACCCTTGCTCCCATATTTCTATCATTGATAAAAAATCCATATTTTTTTAGCTTTTATGGTCTGCTCATATGAGCGATTAAAACTTCTATTGCTAAAAATGAATTATCTTGATTGTTCATTCAAATATGAATATGGCTATGGAAACAATTCAAAGATCAATATCAGAAGACCAGGGTCTTGAAATAAAACGTGTATTCGAATTACAGAAAAGTCATCAGTATGAACTGGCTGCTACAACAGCATCAGAGAGAATTAGCAAACTCAAGAAAATACATAAAGCCATATTCGAGTACAGGGATAGAATCCGTGAAGCACTTTATAATGATTTCAGAAAACATCCCAGCGAAGTCGATCTGGTTGAATTATACCCGGTTATTTCAGAAATCAAACACATTAAATCTCATCTCAGAAGATGGATGCGAAAGCAGGAAGTAGATACCCCTTTATCTTTAATGGGATCCAACTCATACATCCATTACGAACCTAAAGGAGTTGTATTGATTATTTCACCATGGAACTTTCCTTTTCAACTGACTTTTGGACCCCTGATTTCTGCAATTGCTGCAGGGAACACAGTCATCCTTAAACCCAGTGAATATACGCCACATTGTTCCTCGGTAATGAAAGAAATGATCACATCACTTTTTCCTGAAAATGAGGTCGCACTTTTCGAAGGTTCGGTTGAAACATCACAGAATTTGCTTCAGCTTCCATTTAATCATATATTTTTTACGGGATCACCACAGGTAGGTAAAATCGTTATGAAAGCAGCAGCAAAACACCTGGCTTCAGTAACCCTGGAATTGGGTGGCAAGTCTCCTACTATTGTAGACAAGACGGCTAATATCGATATGGCGGCCAAAAGAATTGCCTGGTCAAAATTTATTAATAATGGTCAGATCTGTATTGCCCCGGATCATGTCTTTGTGCACGAAGACAAAAAGAATGATTTTATTGAAAGGATCATAAAATACCTTAAGGAATTCTATACCGAAGATGCATCCCAGGAAGAAAGCTATTCCAGGATTGTTCATGATCGTCACCTGGAAAGAATGAAACTATTCATAGAAGATGCCGTTGAAAATGGCGCTAAAATAAATTATGGTGGCAAAATCAATGACGCTGATAATTTTGTTTCTCCTACTATCCTGAGTGATGTAAGTATGGACAGCAAAATAATGCAGGATGAGATATTTGGTCCATTATTGCCAATACACAGTTTTACTGATATTGATGAGGTTATAAAAACAATTAATGATGGAGAGATTCCCCTGGCCTTATATGTTTATAGCAAAAACAGGAAAAACATCAATCATATCATTCATAGCACAAGAGCAGGTGGATCGTGTATCAATCATAGCGGTGTACATTTTTATAATGTACACCTCCCTTTTGGTGGCAGTAACAACAGCGGTATCGGAAAAGCAGGTGGAAAGTATAGTTTTGAAGCCTTTTCAAATGCACGGGGTGTATTAAAGCAGAATATACCGAATGCACTTGAATTACTGGTGCCGCCATACAATAGTTTCAAACAAAAGATCATTAATCTGACATTAAAGTATTTTTAGCATACAGCTTTCATTGAAATCATGAATATCACTAGAACTACTCCTATCAATATATCCATTCTTTTGGCCTTTTTATTACTGCCTGGTTTTCTCATAGCTCAGTCTAAAGAATGTGGTACAGAATACGACGGATATGTGAATACTGAGGCCATATCGAATGCCAAAAAAATGAAAGACTTTAGACCTAAAAACAAAAGGCAATTCCTTGTTAGCTTTCATGTAGTCAGAAATAACAATGGTTTCGGAGGTGCGAACTTCGAAGAATGTTATGCTGCTCTTCAAAAAGTCAATGAACATTATGCTGATGCTGGTATTGAATTTACAACATGTCAATATGTTCATGATATAAATAATTCCAACTACCTGACTACATACAAGAACAATTATGATGAACTATTGAAATTTAGTTATCAGAGAAATACAATCAATGTATACGTGGTCAATCTATTAAGAGATTCAGATGATGATCCATTATGTGGCATAGGTACTTTTCCCAGACCTGATAATATTAATTCAAGAGCCATCATCATTAAAAGAGAATGTATGAATAATGGGTCTACTTTATCTCATGAGTTTGGGCATTATTTTGATTTGAAACACACGCACGACACGTATTCCGGAATAGAATTAGTGAATCGGTCTAATTGCAGCACTTCAGGTGATGGTTTTTGCGATACCCCGGCTGATCCAAAACTGTCCAATAGTACTGTATCAAATAATTGTATTTATACAGGTGATGACCGAGACCCCACCGGGGCTATATATCAACCGGATGTCACCAACCTGATGAGCTATTCCCGAAAAGAATGCCGCTTTGTTTTATCAGATCAACAATCAAACTACGTAAGGGCCATAGGTGAATCAGAACATGCTCACTTATTTGCTGTGTGCCCTGAGCAGGATGTCATCGTTTCGACTACTCAAATTCTGGATAAAAACCTCAACGGACAGACTATCACTATTAATTACCTGCTGGATTGTGCAACCCTGGAGCAGGATGAAGAGGTGAACATGATTCTAATGTTGAGGAATAATTCATCCGGATATATCTATACACTCATAAATAGAAATATCTTACTCAGGAATGGACACTCTGATACAGAATACCTGGATATAGCTATTCCTTTCAACTTGAGTACAGGTAAATATGAACTTGAATTACTGGTTGATTCTGAATTTACCCTTTCTGAAAAAAGCAGGTCGAATAATTCAGCCCGGTGGGATCTGGAAATAAACAATAGTCACTTAAATGACCTTCACATATTTCCTAATCCGGTCCAGGATAAGATTCGTGTTTTCAACAGATCTTATTTCGAGGGCTTTATTGATATCCTTATGTTTGATGCCAATGGCCAACTTATTGACCAGTTTCAAAAACGTAAAAGGGGACTTGAATTCGGTCATATTATTGATGTATCAGCTTATAACCCCGGTATCTATTTCATTTCACTACAGGCAGAAGAAATGGAGAAGGTCATTTACAGATTTGTGAAACTCTAGAACTTAATTCAATATCATTACCCTTTCAAACACACTGTAATCATAGACAGTAATTCATTGATTTTCTGTAACTCCTGGAGTTGATACGAATAAAATATGGAATATAATGTCAACAGCA
>JABDPK010000028.1 GCA_013042795.1 Saprospiraceae bacterium
CTTGTATCCGGTGTTGGTGTAATACCTGTCGTTGGAAGAACAGGAATCATTGGCCTTATGGCAGGTGAAGTTGACTTGACTGTAGATGCAGGACTTACAAATGAAGCACCTGTGTCAGTCGAATTACTGGACTTCACCGGAAGATGGATGGAAGATAGATTGTTGACCGAATTGCAATGGCAGACATCACTTGAGATCAATTCTGATTACTTTGGTATCGAAAGGACTGAAAATGTATCAGAAGGATTTGAAGAGATTGGAAGGGAGAAAGCTGCAGGAAACAGCTCCGAGGAAACAGCATACTTGTTTGAAGATACTGAGATATACAAGTCAGGAATCTATTACTATAGATTGAGACAGGTAGATCTTGATGGTTCATTTGAGTATAGTAAGATTATCGCAGTTGAAGTGATATTCGATGATGTTGAAGAGCAGAAGATTTCTATGGGAGTTTATCCTAACCCTGCTGCTCATGATATCAATGTTGATTTGGTTGTCAAGAGACCTGCTTCATTTGAAGGTGGATTCTATGATGCTATCGGTCAGTTGATCAAGAAAGTGGACAAACAGCAAATACCTGCAGGAAAGACAACAATTAACGTAGATATTAATGATCTGCCTGTTGGAACATATCTGCTAAGAGTTAAAGTAGACGATCAGGTTATTTTCGAAAAAATAGCCAAGACGAATTAGTAAAGATTGATTTTTAAGATTGGTATTATAAAAAAGGAGCCTTCAACTGAAGGCTCCTTTCTTTTTTATCCGATTCTTCCCCAGTGTGTGGAACCGTCTTTCATTTTCGAAAGATATTGTTTGAATCGCAGGTTAGGTGCAGATTCCAGGTAAGGATCTTTGTCCAGGATACGTTGTGCAATTGTCCTTGCCGTATTTAGAATATCCTGATCAAAAATGATATTGAATACTTTAAAATCCATAATACCACTTTGCTGGGTACCTTCTATATCACCTGGGCCACGTATTTCCAAATCAACCTCGGCAATTTTAAATCCGTCATTGGTAGACACCATGGTGCTTATTCGTGTCCGTGCATCTTCACTCAGCTTATAGCTTGACATCAAAATGCAATAAGATTGTTCTGCACCTCTGCCGACACGTCCTCTAAGCTGATGCAATTGGGACAAACCAAACCTTTCTGTGTTTTCAATAATCATGACTGAGGCATTTGGAACATTGACACCAACTTCAATGACAGTGGTAGCAACCATGATTTGAGTTTTACTCTGGGCAAACCGTTGCATTTCTATGTCTTTGTCTGCAGGCTTCATTTTTCCATGGACAACACTAAGCTTATACTCTGGAGGTGGAAAAAAATGTAACAATTTATCATATCCTTGCTGCAGGTTTTCCAGATCAAGTTTGGAAGACTCTTCGATAAGTGGAAATACCACATAGATCTGCCGGCCGAGTTTGATCTGCTGATGCATGAATTCAATGACCTGGGGACGATATTTTTCAGTCCTATGAACTGTTTTGATATCTTTCCGGCCAGGCGGGAGTTCATCAATTACTGATACTTCCAGGTCTCCATAAATTGTCATGGCAAGCGTCCTTGGAATCGGGGTAGCCGTCATGACGAGGACATGTGGTGGGTTATCCTTGCCTTTCAACCATAGTTTAGACCTTTGCATGACGCCAAACCTGTGCTGTTCATCTATTATAGCTAAACCAAGGTTTTCAAATTGAACCGGTTTTTCAAGAACTGCATGAGTTCCTATTAGGATATCAAGATCACCGCTTTTTAAAAGTCGAAGGATTTCATTCCTGACCTTACCTTTTACATTGCCAGAAAGAAATGCCACACGCAAACCTAGACCGGATATGGATTCTGTGATTGAATTAAAGTGTTGCTGTGCAAGGATTTCAGTGGGAGCCATGAGTACAGACTGATAACCATTGTCTTTCGAAATTAACATACAGAAAAGTGCCACAATGGTCTTGCCACTTCCAACATCTCCCTGTAGTAATCGATTCATCTGTAATCCGGATCCAAGATCAGCCCTGATCTCTTTGATCACCTTTTTTTGAGCATCCGTGAGTTCAAAGCTCAATTTTTCATTATAGAACTTATTGAAGTACTTACCTATTTCCAGGAAAGGATGACCTTTGATCTTTAGTTTTCTTAATTCCTTATTATATAGTATCCTAAGCTGGAAGTACAATACCTCTTCAAATTTGAGTCTCTTTTTTGCTTCTGAAAGTGCATTGCTATCGGGAGGAAAATGTAACCACTGGACAGCCTGGTATTTAGGGATCAGTTTGAGTTTTTGTAAAATATAATCAGGAAGATTTTCAGGAAAATCAGCTGCTGTAAGTTTCGGAATTATATTTTTCAGGATGCGACGCCTGGCTTTACTGTCGAATCCGAGATTATTGAGTTTCTCCGTACTTGAATAAACAGGTTCAAAACTGCTTCTTTTGTGGACGCCAGGCTTTACTGCTTCCATTTCAGGATGGGCAATACTCATTGATCCCTTGAAGGTCGATGTCCTTCCATACACATAATACTCACGATTTAATACGAGCTTATCATTTATCCACTTTATACCTTTAAACCAGATCAATTCAAGAAAACCGCTCGAATCCTTTAACACCGCAGTGAGGCGGGATTGTCTTTTTCCTTTTATAACAGATTTAGAAATAAGGGTACCCCGGGTCTGGACAGTTTCATTGGGTGTCATGTCTTTAATGAGTCTGACCTCGGACTTGTCAATATATCTGAAAGGAAAATTCAGTACGAGATCATGAACTGTTTTTATACCCAATTCCTGGTCCATGATATCTGCCTTGACAGGACCGATACCTTTTACATATGTTATCTCTTTCTCAAGTATTTTGCGCATTCAAAAAGATGAAACTGAAAGTCTGAACAATTATCCTAAATATCTTAAAATTAGATTACATTACATTAATTCACAGTTTAAACGATGGAATCTAAGAGACAAAAACAGACAGCTGAAGTAATTAGGAGGCATTTCGGGAATGTATTGCTAGATCAGGGGTCTTATATCTATGGTGAAGCATTTGTTACCATAACAAAGGTTCAGGTTACACCGGATATCAGCCTTGCCAAAATCTATCTTAGTGTTTTCAATACCAATGATAAGGAAGGTGTCATTGAGAAAATCCGGGAAAATGTTTCAACTCTGAAAAGGGACCTGGGTCATAGAATTCGAAAGCATGTACGCCGTATTCCCCAAATCAGCTTTTACAATGATGATACACTCGATGAAATGTACAGGTTAAATCAACTATTTGACAAGCTTTACGATCAAGACCAGATGGGACAGGAAGAGTGAAATATATTAATTAAACTATAATATGTATTGGCATTTTCTATACCTTTGATTTTTAAATAATCTTTTAAAAGTTATACATGCTAATAGATGTATTGCTGGGATTGCAATGGGGCGACGAAGGCAAAGGTAAAATCGTTGATTATCTTGCCAGTAATTATGATATAATCTGTCGCTTCCAGGGTGGCCCAAATGCAGGTCACACAATTGTTATTGATGGACGTAAACATGTTCTGCATACAATTCCATCCGGGGTATTTCGAGAAAATGTAGTCAATGTCATAGGAAATGGTGTCGTTATCGATCCAATTGTTTTGGCAAAGGAACTACGCTCACTGAAGGAAATCGGTGTAGATACCAGCCAAATCTACCTTGCCCGAAAAGCACATTTGATACTTCCAACACACAGGTATCTTGATGCAGCCTCTGAAGCATCGAAAGGTAAAGCTAAGATCGGATCTACATTGAGGGGCATTGGTCCAACCTATATGGATAAAACAGGAAGGAATGGACTCAGGGTAGGCGACCTGGATCAAAACGATTTCAGAAAAAGATATGACAACCTGAAAGAAAAACATCTTAAACTATCAAAGATCTATCCTGAAGTTGATTTTGATATTGAAAAAGAAGAATCACTGTGGTTTGAGAGTATCGAGGAAATGAATTCACTTAAACGTATCGATAACAGTTACTTCATTCAGGAAGCAATCAGTGAAGGCAAAAGTATCCTTGCTGAAGGTGCCCAGGGTTCAATGCTGGATATTGATTATGGCACCTATCCTTTCGTAACCTCTTCAAACACTCTGACGGCAGGAGTATGTGTCGGACTTGGTGTTTCTCCAAAGAAAATTGGAAATGTCTATGGTATAAGTAAATCCTATTGTACCAGGGTAGGAAGCGGCCCCTTTCCAACTGAACTTGATGATGAAACTGGTGAAAAATTAAGAAAGGAGGGTAAGGAATTTGGTGCTACAACCGGACGTCCCAGGAGAACCGGATGGATTGACCTGCCTCAGCTGAAGTATACGGTGATGCTAAATGGAGTAGATCACCTCTGCATAACTAAAATGGATATTCTGAATACTTTCGAAACCATCAAAGTAGCCACCAAGTATGAAATCGATGGAAATCTCACAGAACAGGTGCCTTATGAATTAAATGATGAACTTATTAAACCTGTGTATGAGTCATTGCAAGGATGGAATCAAAATATAAATCATCTTAAAGATTATAATTTATTGCCCGACGAAACCAAGAACTATATCTATTTCCTCGAATCTTACCTTGGTGTGCCTGTATCTATGATAAGTACAGGTCCTGAACGTGAGGCTCTTATGATCAGATAAATTCGGGAAATTTTAAAACTGGTAGTTGCAGGTAAAGGAGAATTAAAATTCTTCTGACACTGATACGACTATTTACCTTCTACAGGGCTGGCGAAAATCATGAATTGGTATTCCAGGCTTGTATCATCTGTTTCAGTCACATCATAGCCCGCTTCAATTAGTTCATCTTCCAATACATGTAAATATTCACGACTCGAATAGGGTGGAGCATTTACATAATCAGGAATTCTTTTGGTTTTGAAATCGACGATGACTATTTCTCCTCCAGGCTTGAGAGTTTCTTTTAAATTTTCGAAATACGAGATTCTGGATGTGATATAAGGCACAGTATTTACAATTAGAATCAAATCGACTTCCTGGGCTTTGAGTTTTGGATTGCTGGGAGAGACAAGCCGAATATCCAACTTGTTCTTTAAATCACTTGCATACGAATTTTTAAAATTTTTAAGGATATTTATTTTAATTGTATCTACGTCAATCGCAATAACCTTTTCTGCCTTTGGCAAAAGTTTGAATGAAAAATAACCAATGCCAGACCCCAGGTCGGCAACAGTCTTGTTATTCAGGTCGCCTAATTTATCTATAACAAGTTCAGGTTTTTGCCAGTATTCCCTGTCGCCTGTATCCTGTTCATCACCAGACTCGCTGGTCTCCTGGTCTTCTATTGAATCTAATGAGGAATTATCTGAATGACCTTGACGGCTTCCCGGTTCCTGGCAGGAAATAAGTGTAAGAAATAAGATAAAAGAAAGAATGCGATTCATTATGATTTCACTAGCTCACATAAAATAAGGCAGAATTAACCGGATTCATAAATTTCTGCAATTAAATCATTCAATTTCCTGCGCACTATTGATCCTTTAGCAGAAAACCCGTTGATGATTACAGAGAAACTTAGCCATTTACCGCTTTTGGCTTTGATATATCCTGAATAACTCTGAATCCCTGTCATACTTCCACTTTTTAGCCACACGTTTCCTCTTGCACCTGATTTGTTAAACATATTCCCCACAGTCCCATTATAACCGCCAATCGCTAATGTTTCCAAAAGGATTTCAAGATTTATTTCCTGGGTTATCTCTGCGAGGAATAAAGCCATTGAAGCGCTGCTTATCAGGTTCCTGGCTGAGAGCCCACTGCCATCTTCGATGTGTAACACTTCCGGATCAATGCCATAGAATCTTAATTTGGATTTAATAGCAGCAATACCATTTTGTCCGGATCCCTGACCTCTTTCATTTAAACCAATCATTTTAAGTATGCACTCTGAATGCAGGTTAAGGCTTGATATATTGGTTTTTGCCACAATATCTTTTAAGCTCGGTGAACTGTACTCCTTGATTAAGCTTCTTGCAGATTTATTTTCCCGGTACAATGTGGATACTCCGGATGATTGGACATTTTCTTTATCCAGTTTAATAGAAAGCCTTTCTGCAGCAAATTCAGGGGGATCAGGAATAGATCCCTTGATGGTAAATAGCCCTTTTCCCTGTGGTATGGTTCCAACAATTCTCTTACCAAAATTATATGGTCCGCCAAAAATATATGCCTGGTCACCGGTATGTGAAGAATCAATTGTCACTTCATTGGACAACTTTAACCCTTTAACTGAAGGGTAAACCTTTTTGATTTCTGCCAACGCACCTATGATCTCCCTGTTGCCAAAATGAACGAAATATTGATTTTCGTTAATATTCAGACCCCAGGCACCGGATGCATAATAGTTCCCCAGGTCATTCCATTGCCAGGACGGTGCAACAGGGTAACTGTCAAATACAGATTCGTCGGCTATAATATTTCCCTTGATACAATTAATTCCTGCCTTTCTGATGGCATTGTACATGTCATTCATCAGATCATCAAAATCCAAAACACTATCGAACCTGTTAGATCCCAATGTTGGATCTCCACCACCTTTGATATAAATGTTTCCTTCGAGTGTACCATCATCTTTCAAGGCACCATCATATTCCAAACTGGTTTTAAACCTGTATTCGGGACCCAGGTATACGAGTCCGCAAAAACTGGTGAATAATTTCAAAGAAGAAGCAGGTACCAATACCTTATGTGCACGATGGCCCGCCAAAATTGCGCCTGATTCTACTTCTGCAATACATACTGAAGCATTGGCATGCTCGAAAATATTGTCATCAAGAGTCCTGTCTATAAGAGACTGAAGCACTTCATTCTGGCTCTGACCTGGAATGACCCAGGTCAGCAGACAGTACAGGCTAAGAAATAATTTCGCTTTCATATCCAATATGAAAAAGGGCATCGCCCTGGTTAACTACTGAAGCATTATTGTGACCTATAATATATCCTTCCCTGCTGGCAATAACTGCAATTGACTTTTGGCCATTTGCATCATTGATCGATCCAAGTTTTTCACCTTTTACAACTTTTGTTCCCGACGCTTTTGTCCATATGAAAATACCTGAATAGGATGCTCTGACCCAACTTGTTTTCCGGATTGTGATTGAAGGAATCCTGCTTCGTCCCAGGGTTCTTTCTTTCAGGATATTAAGATGTTCAAGGCAATTTATCAGGCCATTCAAGCCTAGTTCAATGGCAAAGCCATTTAACCGTACAGATTCTCCTCCTTCATAAATCAGGGTAGGGATTTTGAGGTCTCTGGCTGTCTTTCTCAGGGATTTCAGAATTACGCCGCTTTCAATAATAAAAGGGGGATTAAAAACTGAGGCCAGTATGGAAGCTTCGGTATCTTTTCTTGTATGCCTTATCTGAGGATAATTGAATCTCGAATCACCACCTGTGTGAAAATCAAATATATAATCTACATGTGGTAGAATATATTTGGTCAGGGTTCTTGCTATTCTGGATGCTAGAGAACCTGTTAATGTGCCCGGGAAACTCCTGTTTACATCTTTACCATCTGGTACATAACGGTTAAAATTAATAAAGCCATAAATATTGAGAAGGGGGATTACGATCAGAGTTCCACTTTTCAACTTATCCAGTTCATGGTCTTTAAGAAATTTTCTGACAATCTCTATACCGTTTATCTCGTCACCATGAACCCCTGCCAACACGAGTGCAACCGGACCTTCTTCTAAAGCTCTGAAAATATGGGCCTGTATTGTAATCCTGGTATCGGATGGCAATCGGCCTACATTCAACTTGACCACGCCTGAATCTCCAGGTTTGAACACCGTCCTGTCTATCTTTATGTCTCCTTGTGACATTAATATGCAATTTTATTTATTCACACTCCGCTCGACAAAATTAATAATTCGTCCGGCGATGTCATTTTTTGTTGTTGTTTCAATGCCTTCCAGGCCAGGCGATGCATTAACTTCAAGGATCAAGGGACCCCGGTCAGACCGAAGCATG
>JABDPK010000037.1 GCA_013042795.1 Saprospiraceae bacterium
TGATGGTCAAGACTTGCGAAATTCGGTTCTGAAGATTTTGTCCCATAGTGCTGAGCTCACCCCGAATCCGGCATCCGGGTCCTGGAAATGATGTCTCATATGATGTTGTTTGACAGCAAGAAACCACTTGGCTTTCATGAAATGGGCATGATGTGTTCCATAATGAATCATGTCATACGCAAGGTATCCCAAAATGAACCCAGCAAATATCGGTGAGGTATAGACACTGAAAATCAGCAGGAAAAGGAAGTAGAACCCTGTGGATAATGGAATACTAAGAATCGGAGGCATGACCAGGCGCAGTGAATCATTTGGATAGGAATGATGAACACCATGTATCATGAAATGAATTTTCCTCCCAAACCGGCTTTCGGGTTCATAGTGAAATACAAACCGGTGAAATAAATATTCAACCACTGTCCAGATGATAAGTCCTGCGAAAAACAAGCCGGCGGTTGTTCCTATTGTCATTCCCTTGTTTACAATGCTGTCATAAACAAAGTATATGATCACAGGTACAAATATGATTAGTGGCACAAACCAGTACACACGAGAAAATTTATCCAGGAAATTACTTTCAAACATCCTGACGGATTCATCTTTGGTTGAAATGACATCATGTGCACCTTCTGGTAATATTAAGTTCATTCGGTGAGAATTTTGTCCAAAATTAATATAGTTTATCCATATTAGCACTTGTATTTTCAGCTAATGCAAAAAATTGCTTTAACAGGAGGAATTGGATCAGGAAAATCCTTTGTTGCATCAATCTTTGAATTGTTTGGCATTCCTGTATACCATGCAGATAGAGAAGCGAAAAGATTGATGTACCAAAACAGGGAACTTAAGACGAAAATTAAATCCATTTTTGGGAAAAAGGCGTACTACAGGAATGGCCGTCCTGACAGGAGGTTTATTGCTTCCAGGGTATTTAATAATAAAACCTTGTTAAGGAAATTGGAAGGATTGATACATCCGGCTGTTCAGACTGATTTCAGAATATGGGCAGAAAGTCAACATGCACCGTATGTGATCGAGGAATCTGCATTGATCCATGAAATAAAAGCACAATCCAATTTTGATAAAATCATACTTGTCATTGCTGATAAAGAAACCAGGATTGAACGTGTCATGAAAAGAGATGGAAGTACAAGGGAGCAGGTTTTGAAAAGGATGAAAGAGCAATTGCCAGATCAGATAAAAATCAGGCAGTCAGACTACATAATAAATAATAATGGAGATGAAAGTCTCATAAGGCAAATCTTGAAAATTCATCGTAATTTGCAGCGGCTTTAAAAAATAAAAATATGACGGTAAAATCAATCAATTCTTCCGCTTATTTGATGGAAATGGAAGACAAATATGGAGCACATAATTATCATCCGCTTGGTGTCGTGTTATCCAGAGGTGAAGGTGTTTATGTATGGGACCCGGAAGGAAAAAAATATTATGATTTCCTGAGTGCCTACTCAGCAGTAAACCAGGGGCATTGTCATCCATATATAGTGAATGCCTTAAAGACCCAGGCAGACACCTTGACTCTCACGTCCAGGGCATTCTACAACAACAAGCTGGGACCATATGAGAAGTTTATTACCGAATATTTCAACTACGATAAAGTATTACCCATTAATACAGGTGTTGAAGCTGTCGAAACTGCAATCAAGCTTTGCAGAAAGTGGGCATATGAGAAAAAAGGCGTAGAGCGATATAAAGCTAAAATCATATTTGCATCCGGGAATTTTCATGGCCGTACTTTGGGTGCTATATCTGCTTCCGTAGATCCATCAAGTACTTCAGGATTTGGTCCTTTTATGCCTGGATACGAGATTATTCCATACAATGATCTTGAGGCACTTGAAGCAGCAGTTAAAGACGAGAATGTAGGCGGATTTATAGTAGAACCTATACAGGGTGAAGCCGGCGTGGTTGTACCTGATGAGAATTACCTGTCTAAAGCATATGATCTATGTAAATCCCATAATGTATTATTTATTGCTGATGAAGTGCAAACCGGTATTGCACGCACAGGTCGATTATTGGCGACCTGCGGAAATTGCTCTTGTGACAAATCATGTGGTCACAAACCAGAGATTAAACCAGATATTCTCATCCTGGGTAAAGCCTTATCAGGTGGTGTCTTCCCAGTGTCAGCGGTATTAGCCGATGATGAGATAATGTTATGTATCAAACCTGGTGAACATGGATCAACCTTTGGTGGAAATCCGCTTGCCTGTGCTGTGGCAATGGCAGCATTGGAAGTCGTCGAGAATGAAGGTTTGGCAGAAAAAGCCATGTTCCTTGGCAAAATCTTCAGGGAACGGATGCAAGCGCTAGTAGATAAATCCGAACTGGTTACACTGGTACGTGGTAAAGGGCTGTTAAATGCCATCGTAATCAATGATAGCGAAGACAGCCGTGTTGCCAGGGATATTTGTTATGCTTTGAAAGATAATGGGCTGTTAGCCAAACCAACACAAGGCAATGTTATTCGGTTTGCACCACCTCTTGTTATCACTGAAGAAGAGTTACATCACTGTTGTGATATCATTGAAAAAACAATACTGGATTTCTAAATGAATTAAGCTCGTATATGAAATTTTATTAATATAATTGCGTTTTTATAAGCGCTTGATATATCTTTAATTATATATTAATTATTTTCATGATACGATTATCCGGAAAGATTTTTCTTCTGGGAGCACTTTTTCTTTTTCCTGCCTTGCTGTTTCCACAAGAATCCTATACCCTCAACTCAAAGAACTACTTTTTTCCTGACGGAAATGATTACTTGTCAGAAGAGCTCTTTGGTCTTTCATTGCATTCCTTTGAAAGCAAAGCCATCAGTGATGGTAATATTGCAGGTGCTTCATTCAGTTCTTTCAAACTTGATGAATCCCGATCGATTGATTTGCTCCTGGAGTCGGTCGCAAGATCATCTGATGAACGAGAAAACAATGAGATCTATGCGATGATTGCAAACAAGTATTTTGCTCGTAAAGAATTCAAAACGGCGAGAAATTATTTTAAGCAAGTAGATGATCGATTGCTATCACCGGATCAGTATGTGGAACTCAATTTTAAACTGGGCTATACCTTGCTTCTTGAAAAGAAGTTCTCGGACGCAAAAGGCTATTTTTCAAAATCCAGGAAGTACAACAGCCCTTATGAAGTACACGCTGATTATTATATCGGCATCTGTGCTTATTTTCTGAACCAGAAAGAGGAAGCCATCCGTTCATTTGAATCTGTAGAGAATTCCAAGAAATACAGGGACCTTATACCCTACTACCTTGCCCAGATATATTTTAAGGATGGAAATTATGATGAAGCCATCCGATATGCCGAAAAGAAATTATCGGACTCGAGAATGCAAGATAAGGCCCCGGTATATAAGATTCTTGGTCTTTCCTACCTTGCAAAAAACGATTTTGAAAAATCATTGCAATACCTTGATGCATACGCCAGGGAATCTCCGAAACTCACGGAAAATGAATTTTACCAGATTGGCGTAAGTCACTATAAACTGGGACAATTTTTTGAGGCGGAAGAATTGTTTTCCGAACTAAGTCATCAAAACACAAGCATCGGGCAAGTATCCAATTTCCTGCTTGGCAGTATTTATCTGAATGCCGGAGAACAAAAGAATGCACAATCGGCTTTTAAACAGGCCAGTAAACATGATTATTTCCCCGATATCAGGGAAGAATCTCAATTCCTCTATTATAAACTATCTGCTGAACTCGGTGAAGAACGGGTTGCAATGAATGGGCTATCCAACGTTACCGAATCCAGTCCGTACTTTCGAGAGGCCAGAGATCTGCTTGCAGAAGTCCTCTTAAGATCCAAGGATCATGTTGCGGCAATAGGAACGATTGAAAACCTGACACAGAAGTCAGACAAAATGCTTAATACCTATAAGAATCTGACATATGATTACGGTATTCAGAATTTCGAGGATGGCCAATTAGCCAAAGCCATAGAATATCTTAAGATCAGCAGAAATACTCCAGGTGATGAAACCCTGCAATCAGATGCAAGCTTTTGGCTGGCATATGCTTATGAATTAGAAGCAGATAGTAAAAACAGCGAGCGGTTACTGGATGAATATCTTGCAAGTTCACATCAGGATCACAAATTTGAAGCGTATTATCTTAAATCATACCAGGATATCCAGAACAAGGCATTCAAAGATGCAAGGAAATCCCTTGAAATGGCTGTAGCTGCATTTGATGTCAATCAGGATCAGAAAACACTGTTTGATGATGCCATAGTCAGGCTGGCAGACCTGGAGCTGCTTGACAATAATTACCTTGAAGCGATAAGTTATTATGACCTGGCGATTGAAAACAATGCTGTTGAATCGGACTATATCCTGTATCAAAAAGCGCTCATCTATGGAGTGATCAATGAAGACCTTGAAAAACTAACAAGTCTTGAGTCGCTCATCAGGAAGTATCCCGACTCTGAATATCGTGATAATGCCATGTTTGAAATAGGTGAATCTTTACTTAGCCTCGAGAAAAACAATGAGGCGTTCAAAGTATACCAGGCCGTTGTTAAAGAATTTGGTGAAGAATCAGAATATGCGCCTTTGTCATATCTCAGAAAAGGTCTGATAAGTTACAACCAGGGAGACATCAATTCTGCTTTAAAGTTTTACAAGAAAGGCTTGAAGCTGAGTGAAGACCCTGAACTGCAAAGACAAGCTTTATTTGCTATCGAAGAGATCTACCTGAATGACATGAGTGATCCGGAAGGTTATTTTGACTTTGTAGATTCTGATGTTGGGTTTGAACTAGAAACCTTCAAACGAGATTCCATCAGTTACCAGTTAGGCTATCGGGCTTACCAGGAAAGCCGCTTTATACAGGCTATTGAAGCTTTCAG
>JABDPK010000040.1 GCA_013042795.1 Saprospiraceae bacterium
CACCTCTTCCCGCTGCTATCAGCCTGTTGGGATCAACCCCATACTTATCCTGTAATACTCTGACTACTGAAGTCGCCCGTTTGACGCTTAGGTCCCAGTTATCTTCTATACATGAATTTTTAATTGGTACGTTGTCGGTATAACCTTCTACCATCACTTCAACATCAGGTCTGGAGGCGACTATCATTGCAATTTTACCAAGAACTTCTTCTGCACGACCAGTAAGGTTGGAGCTGCCCGTTTTATAAAGCATTTTATCAGACAGGTTTATAAAAACAACTGTTTTGTCCACTTCGATATTCACGTCCTGGTCCTCAATACCTTGTGCAAGGACCGATTTCAGATTGAGTGCCAATGCCAGGTTAATTGAATCCGTCTTCGTCTTGGCTGCCTGCAGCATTCTGACGTATTTATCCCGGTCTTCCAGTTGTTCAAGGGTTTTACCGATATTATCATTAGCGGATTTTGTCAGGACTGTCAAATCTTCAATCTGTGCATATTGCCTGTCTCTTTGGGATTTCAATTCCGTGATCTGCGATCTTAAATTTTCAATTTCTCTCGATTGATCCTCAGAGAGATTTTCTGCTTTTTGCACCTCTTCAAGTTTAAGATTCTCACAAGCTTCCAGTTTAGCCTCTAATTCTCCTTTGCTTATAATCAGTTCCGCGTATTCAGATTCCTTTTTCAAAAGTGCATCCTGGGAAGATTGAAATTTTTTCTTGCCGACACACGCTGTCTGCATAAAAGCAAAGATTATCAATACTGTTATTACATGGATATTCTTCATCTGTAACTTTAATTTATAAACTAACTGAATTTGAATTAACATTATTATTCGATACAAACTTCAAAACGTATAAATCAAAAATGATTCCTATACTTCTTTTGTTACTTATTTTAATATCCGCGTCACAATAATCGTGCCCCTCCAACCACTCCTATTTATTCACTAAAACCACTCAAAATGGAATTCATTAACAACCTTGTAAATACCCTATCAAATCAAGTCGGGACAATCATTCCAGGCGTAATTGGTGCACTTTTAACACTTATCATTGGATTTTTTGTAGCCAAAATTTTTAAGAAAATTACATTAAACTTATTAGGAAAATCAAAATTGGATGAAAAACTGACAAGCAAATTGGGCAGTGGAATTCGGCTTGATCAATTCCTGGCCAAACTGGTTTATTACCTGGTTATCCTCTATACACTGATTATTGTTTTAAACATGTTGGGCGTGACTGGTGTCCTCGAACCCCTGAATGACATGCTCAATAAGTTTTTAAGTTTTATACCAAACCTGATCGCTGCAGGTATTATCTGTTTTGCAGGCTATATGATTGCCAAAATTGTAAGTGAGGCAACGCATTTTGTATCTGAACGGATTGAAAATTATATTTCCAGTAAAGGGATAAGTATGGGGAGTATTAATATTCCCAAATTGATTAAGCAAATCGTATTCATTTTCGTGTTTATCCCAATCCTGATAGTTGCACTTGATACATTGCAAATGTATTCGATTTCAGAACCTGCAAAAGACATGATGGCATCTTTCCTTTCAGCTGTACCTAAAATAGTTGCTGCGGCAATTCTGCTTGGGTTGTTCTATTTTATAGGAAAGTATATAGTTTCATTCATTGTTGAACTTGCAAAAAATCTTGGACTAGACGATTTTGCTGAAGAAAGTGGGATTTCAAAACTCATGGGTAGCAAGTCATTCAGTTCAACACTGGGGAATATCGCTTTATTTTTCGTTATGTTTCTTGGTACAATTGCGGCAGTGGACAAACTTGAATTGACACAGATCAGTAATATATTACATGATGTATTCAATCTGACAGGTAATATTTTCTTCGGTATGATCATCATGTTTGTCGGTGTATTTTTATCAAATAAAGCACAAGCAGCCCTGGCAGAATCAAAGGAAAATAGTTGGATGGCAACATTTGCCAAGTTCGTAATACTCGGCCTTTTCTTTGCATTTGCATTACACACCATCGGTATTGCCCAGTCGATCGTCAACCTTGTCGTCGGCCTTACTTTCGGTGCAGTCGCGGTCGCATTCGCACTTTCATTCGGATTGGGTGGTCGAAAAGCTGCAGGTCGTCAGCTTGATCACATTTTCAACAGAATAAGAAACGAAAACTAGACGATTTATCCCTTCATATCTATGGACCGGAACCTTAATGTTCCGGTCTTTATTTTTTACACATATGATTCAAATCATTTGTTGATCTAATTCTTATCATTTCATTAACTGGCTGATAGATGGACTTTTAAGCCATAATTTAACAAGAGGACAAAATACATAATAAGGTTTTTTTTAAGAGATTTCATGTACGTTCGACGAAGAGTCGATTAATTAAATTTGAGCTAATCTTCAGAGAGCTTTCCAATCGGGAAGCTCTTCTTCTTTTAAATGCCTGAATTTGTCCTGATATTCCCGGATGAATTTTCGTCGGAATAATATTGAATCCGTAACTTGATCGAGGCAATCATATTTTCCAATAAGATATAAGCTAATCTCAGGATGAAGAGTAAATCAATTACTTATTGGGCTATTACTGTAGCACTGGCTGGATTTCTTTTTGGTTTTGACACTATTGTTATATCCGGTGCAGACCAGCCCATACAAAAGCTTTGGAACACCTCCCCTCTTTTCCATGGTACTTTCATCATGTCTATGGCATTATGGGGAACGGTCATCGGCGCACTTTTCGGAGGCTGGCCATGTAATGTTCTTGGAAGAAAAAAAACCTTGTTCTGGATTGGTATTTTATATTCTGTTTCTGCAATTGGTTCTGCACTCGCCATTGACCCCTATAGCTTTTCATTCTTTCGGTTTATCGGAGGTATAGGCGTCGGTGCTTCATCCGTAGCTGCACCAATATATATATCAGAAATTTCTCCCAAGGAAAATCGAGGGCGCCTGGTCGCCAGCTATCAATTCAATATTGTTTTTGGTATCCTGATCGCATTCCTCTCCAATTACCTTATCGGTAAATTTATCGGTGGAACTGCATGGAGATTTATGCTCGGTATTGAAGCTTTGCCTGCACTGATATATACATACATGGTTTCACGAGTTCCTGAAAGTCCGAGATGGCTGATCATGAAGAAAGACAATCCGCAGGAAGCATTCGACGTACTTGAGGAAATATATACTTTGAAGGAAATTCCCACCCGAATCCAGAATATTTATAAAAGTATCTCCAAGCATAAAGAGGAAAAACTGTTTTCCATGAAACACAGCTGGCCTGTCATGCTTGTGATATTTATGGCTTTATTCAACCAACTTTCAGGCATAAACTTTGTCTTGTATTATGCGCCACGGATTTTCGAACAAGCCGGAATTGCTTCTGACAATGTGCTTGGCGCATCGATACCCATTGGCATTGTGAATTTTGTTTTCACCCTCCTGGGTATGTATTATATTGATCGTGTCGGAAGAAAAAAACTTATGGTTATCGGATCACTTGGATACATCTTTTCCCTCGCGTGTGTTTCGTGGTCATTTACCATCAATGCGCAGGGAATTGCAGTTGTCGCCTCAGTTTGTGCCTTTATAGCCTCTCACGCCATAGGTCAGGGCGCAGTGATATGGGTCTTTATTTCAGAAATCTTTCCCAACACCCTCAGGGATAAAGGTATGTCTCTGGGTTCAGGTACACATTGGGTATGTGCGGCAATTATTACTCTGATTACACCCTATGTACTTGATACAATTCCTGAATACCAGATCTTTGCTTTCTTTTCTATGGCCATGCTGGGACAACTCTTCTTTGTCCTTTTCTATATGCCTGAGACAAAAGGGATAGGACTGGAAGACCTTGAAGATAAAATGCAGGACGGATCCCTGATACCTACGTAGTGCAGTATCAAGCCTCCGTCCTGTATTCACTTTCTGTCCTAGTTCTGTATCATATTTATATCCATTGTTGGATAAGGAATACCTATACCCTCTTTATCAAAGGCTTTTTTCACATTTTCCTTCATATAGAACATCGTATCCCAGTAGTGTTCGCTTTTACAAAAAGGCCTTGTAGCGAGATTGACTGAACTATCACCCCATTCAGCGACAACAACACCTTGTTCAGGTGAATCAAGGATGTAGGGACATGCCCGACCGATATCCAGAATTACTTGCCTGGCTTTATCAATACTATCGCCATATCCTATGCCAAACGTTAGTTCAACCCCAACTTCACCCTGTCCTGAAATATTTGTAATATCATTTCCAGTAACATTGCTGTTGGCTATTATTATACGCTTGTTATCCAGTGTTTTTAAAGTAGTATTGAATGCATTTATAGCCTCTACAGACCCCACTGTTGCATTCCCACCAATTTTAACCAGGTCACCAACCTTGAATGGTTTGAATATCATGAGCATGACGCCAGCTGCTGCATGACCAAGAGTACCATTCAGTGCCATCCCTACACCTACCATTAAAGCACCCATGATAGCCACAAAAGAAGTCGTATTAACACCAAACATACTCACCACTGACAACAGGAGCATTACTTTAAATATGATACCTATCAATGAACATAAAAAATTACCCAATGTCTCATCAAAGCCACGTCGTAGCATGATCTTTTGAATTACACCGACAATCTTTTTGATTATCCATAAACCGATGATCAGTGTTATCATTGCCAATAGTACTTTTGGCAAGTACATAATTGTCATATCTGTAATCTTCTGAATTATTCCTGTTGTGTCCATTTAAATTAGTTTTGATTTTAGTAATACAAATTTGACGACTAAAAAATGATTTAGTCATCTTTTCAGTATAATTTTTTAATAAAAAATCACCAGTCTGAAATTAAGATGGAGTCTGATTTCTAGTTTTTATACATTTGATTTATGAAAAATACAATTGCAATCATTGGATGTGGTAATCTCGGCAAAGCGATTCTTCATGGATTGGTAGAAGACGAGCATATTTCAGCAACAAACTTATATGCTACAAAAAGACATCCGGAAGACATTGAATCATTCAGGTCAAGTGGTGTTAAAATATCGAATGATAACCATGAAGCTGTCAAATCATCAGAGATACTTGTTTTTGGTCTTAAACCATATACCATATTAAATGTCCTCGAGGAATTGAAGGACAATCTTGATCCTTCCAGGCACATCGTCGTTTCATTGGCCACCGGGATAAGCATCAGGCAAATAAAAGATGTAATCGGAATGGAAATTCCTGTTGTGCGTGCCATGCCCAACACGGCATCAGATGTGATGGAATCTCTGACATGCCTGTGCACAGAATCTGAAAACCCGGAAATCCTGGCCAAGGTGCAATATGTATTTGATTGTATTGGTACTACAATTGTTATTGATGAAAATCTCATGGAATCCGCTACTGTACTGGGCGCGTGCGGAATTGCATATGTACTCAGATTTATCAGGGCTATGATCCAGGGAGGCATCCAGATCGGCTTTGACTCGGTGACTGCCAGTAAAATTGTAACCCAAACTGTCAAGGGGGCTTCGGAATTATTGATCCAACGAAAAAATCATCCTGAGTTTGAAATTGACAAGGTCACTACTCCCAGGGGGTGTACTATTGTTGGTATAAACGAAATGGAACACAACGGATTCAGTTCCGCCCTGATCAAAGGGTTAATAGCCTCTTTCGAAGAAATTGAAAAGTAAAGCTGAGCTAATTCTGATTCTTGCTTTTTGAAATCGCAACTTCCTGGTTTAGTTTTTCTATTGCAGACAGATTAAAGACGGTAATACCATAATAAAACGGTCTTTCCGGGGGATCACCTGTCCAATCCTCGTTAGCATGACTTTCATTCGATTTGTAATGCAAACGATAGTGGCCTTTTGGCAGTGTGATGTGTGCTTCTGTTTTCCTGTTCCTGGCATCTCCCCCTGCATATTTACTCCGATCAATGTCCATCTTCCAGACAATGCGATTGCTTCTCACATCTTCGATCCATCCATAGTCTACAAATGCTCCATCCTTTACTTCTCCTAAGGCATAAATGAATACATCAATATCCTTATGGATCGGTTGCGTATTCCGGTGATGTTCCGAATTATTCTTGACACCTTGTATCTGAAATACGATCGGTCTCGAATCAATTAGATATGACGAGGTAT
>JABDPK010000042.1 GCA_013042795.1 Saprospiraceae bacterium
CGGAGATCTTGACCAGGGTGCACGGTTGAAAATAGGGTTTGCGAACAGCCAGAATCTATACCTTGAAAATATAGAAAGAGATCGTGGACTTGTCGACAGGAACCGGAAAACAACCAGTTACCAGGGCGTATTCAGGATTTCAAAAAGCAAATTCAAGGATCTTCGAAAAAGCAATATTCTGACCATGGGACTGTTTTGGGAAGAAGGATACGAGGAGTATGAAATCATTAATGTAGATCTTATTAAAAATCAACTGAATTGTTTGAATTAATATGTTAGGATTAAAATTACCAACCGATCCACGCTGGGTCAATCTTGCAGAAAAAAGTCTTGAAGAAATATTAACGGATCATGCGTATTGTGAACAAAAAGCGGCTACATCATGTATTTCCCTTATTCAGCAATACCCTGAAAAAAAGGACATGGTTGAAGCTCTTGCGCCAATAGTCGCTGAAGAATGGAGCCATTTCAGAATGGTCTTAAAAGAACTCAACAAGAGAAATCTCGATCTGGGAAACCAGAGAAAAGATGAATACGTTAATAAACTACTCAACTTTCAAAAGAAGGGAGGATCAAGAGATGAACGGCTTGTTGAACGTCTTTTGATATGTGCACTGATTGAAGCCAGGAGCTGTGAGAGATTCAGATTACTAAGCTTGCATATCAGTGAAGAAAAACTCAAAGACTTTTATCATGGATTCATGGTATCCGAAGCTGGGCATTATCGCATGTTTATTGACCTGGCTAAGAAATATGGTGATGAAAATGCAGTCAAAGCACGATGGCAGGAATACCTCGACTATGAAGCTAAGATCATGGAATCTCTTACTCCACGCGGAGATAGAATGCACTAAATCCGAAAGTCATGAACCAGGAATATTGGAATGAAAGATACGCTTTAGGTGAAACCGGATGGGATATTGGCTTCGTAAGTACACCAATCAAAGAGTATATCGACCAGATCGACGACAAAACCAAAAAAATTCTTGTACCGGGTGCCGGCAACGCCTATGAAGTAGAATACTTATACAACCAGGGATTTACAAATATTTTTGTTCTTGATCTTGCCTCTCTTGCTCTTGAAGCTCTTAAAAAAAGATTGCCTTCCTTTCCTGACTCCCATATCATTCATGATGATTTTTTTAAGCACCATGGAACATATGATATTATCCTGGAACAAACATTTTTCTGTGCCCTGGACCCTTCTTTAAGAGCGAAGTATACCAGTAAAATGAATGAGATTTTGTCTCACAAGGGTAAGCTTGTTGGCGTTTTATTTTCATCTGTTTTTCCATTTCAGGGCCCACCTTTCGGAGGGACAATAGATGAGTATCAAAAACTGTTTGCGCCTTCTTTTAATGTATCATTTGAACCTTGCTATAATTCAATCGAACCAAGGATGGGGAATGAATTGTGGATGAAAGGTATAAAAGGTTCAGGGATTCAGGCGGGGACGCACTGAATCAGGCTTGTGGAGAAATTTTAGATTTCTTTTTTGAAATAGTTGAATCTGCTTACTCTGTAATGTTAAGCCTTGTATATGGTTTCGCACGATCCAGTAAGATATTAACTATGCCGGAGACAGACTTTCCTTTTTTTCCATACCACTGAAAAAGTCAGCTTCTGAAGAGGACTTGACATCGATACCTCCCCTGTCTTCACGTAAAGTTCTTGAAAAGAGATTCAGGTTCTTATCGAAAAGAAACTTCAAAAGGAGTTTAGTCCATGAGGTATGATAATATAGTGTATCGTAGAATTCAGGTGCGATCTCCCTGATCTTTGGTAGATTATTCCATGGTACATAAGAAAAATCATGATGTTCATTGTGATAGCCTACATTAAAGGATAACTTATTCAAAGGACCATAATATGAATATGTTTCCTGGGGAGCAGCGACAAGATAATGTTCCTGAATCCACCTGGCACCCAAGGGGTGCAGACCGATAGAAAAACCAAAAGAAGCCAGTAGGTATAACAGGGCCATTGGTCCTACTAACATAAAAATAGCTACGTCAAGGGCAACAACGGTCAACAGGTTGATCCAAACCCATATATTGCTGAATTGAATTTCTTTGAGGCGCGGAGGTCTTAAAGCCTGGAATAATGGAAATAAGAATAACCAGATTGATTTTCCGATAAAATTAGAACCAATCAACTTGGCTTCCCATCTTGAAGGCAGATCTGCATCGAGGTCATAGTGGCCCTGGAAAGCATGATGTTTCAGGTGGTATTTTCTGAATGAAACAGAACCTGGAATGCCATTCGGGATATCGCACATGATACCTCCCCATAAATTAGCCAAACGGCTTTTGAACACCATATTGTGTGTGAATTCATGGATCAGCACAAAAAGAGAATGGTTTGCGAATGCACCAACCAGGTAAGCTGCGGCGATTACGAGCCACCAAGGCTGACTTCTTAAAAAATAGGCGATAAGGAGTTGAAGCGACACGATTAGAAAAGCCCAATAGAAAGTATTTATGTTCCTTCCCATCAGCTTTTTGATCTCAGGGTATTTCTTAATTATATCCTTTGTCCTCTGTATATGAGGTTCTTCTAGTGTGGAATACTGAAAGTCCAAATCGTTAATTCCCATAGTGTAAAATTATGCCCAAAATTAACCATTCTAACTATCAAATGCCAAGAAAGACAGGATTTTCAAAGGAAGGAATATCTCTATCAATCTTCTGATCTCTCTTCCTCTCCTACCGGTTCATCTGAAGTCGTAATATATGAACGCTGGTCATCTTCATTATAGTAAAAGAACATTGGCTTTTCATACCTCATAATATCAACATAATCAGGAAATTTATCATAGCTTACATATACATGAAAATTCTTGAGTTGTCCCTTATCCTCGACATGATTTGGAGGCAAGCTGTTCCTCATAAAATGGATATAAGCCATACCTGAATCCAGCTTTATTTGTATGCTTGCATCTGCATTTTTTTCAGATTGGTTGTTGTAAATGAAAATCTTGTAAAAAGAGAATTCTTCTATTATAAAATTAGACATTTGAGTGCGTTTTAAATTGGATATGAAAGTACGGAATGTACCATAATTAAACGCAATTTTATTGTAATTCTTATGTGAATAACATTTCCCTTTTTGGACAGGGAATAAATCACATATTTCTTAGTTTTGCCAAACATTAAAAATCCATTGAACAGAAAAATCAACATTGCAATTGACGGGCATTCATCATGTGGGAAATCTACCCTGGCCAAAGACCTGGCAAAACATTTTGAATACATTTATATTGACTCTGGAGCCATGTACCGTGCAGTGGCCTATTATTTACTTGAACGTGATATCGACCCCAGCGATCATCAAAAAGTTATTTCAGTGCTTGGCGATATTCTTATTCAAATTAAAAACGAAGGTGGTAAATTCAGAATATTATTGAATGGAAGAGATATCACGGAAGAAATTGTAAGCATCAGGGTGTCATCTATTGTATCAGAAGTGGCTGCGATTTCTGCTGTAAGAAAAAAACTGGTTGGTATTCAACAGGAATTAGGAAAGGATAAAGGTGTTGTAATGGATGGCAGGGATATCGGTACTGTCGTATTTCCTGATGCAGAAGTCAAACTATTTATAACTGCAGACCCCGATATCAGGGCACAGCGTCGTTTTGATGAGCTGGTGCGTAAAGACATGTCCACGCCATTCGATGAGGTAAAAGCGAATTTATTGCACCGTGACCATATCGATTCCACGCGAGAAGACAGTCCACTTAAGATGGCTGAAGGAGCTATCCTGATCGACAACAGTTTTATGGACCGGGAAGAGCAATTATTTATCAGTTCCAAAATAGTAGAAGAGAAATTGCGTTAAATTAAAAAAGGGAGTCAGCGGCGAAACTTAACTCCCTCAAGTGATTTTTAAATATTGACTATTTAATAATCTATATCCATTAGATACTCTCCTCTATTAAAATGTTGCCTATATATAAAACAAAAAAGGCTTCGGCAATGCCGAAGCCTCATAATACGACTTTCTTAAATATCTATTTATCTTATAACAGTCACATCACCTGCTTCGATGACCTTTCTGCCTTCAACTTCCATTTCTATAACGTACACATAAACACCCTGGATGACATTCTGCGCATCCTGGTCTCCCCATCTTCCTTCCCAGAACAGATCCACTTCTGAATCAGTACTGTTAATTTCCCTGTTGTGTACCAATTCTCCCCATCTGTCATAGATCCTGACGTTTTTCACTAGGATTCCGGTGCCTTTAGTAAACATCCTCCATTTACTATTTTCATCATCGGATGCTGATATGACATTTGGAATGTACCATTTCTGAATATCGAATACATCTACCCTAATGGATGTTTCAATGAAACAGTCTTCATTAAAGAATACTTGTACTACCAATTCAAAGTCATCAGGATAATCACTTCCAGCAATAACGACGGGTTCGCAATCCAGACCCTGGCAAATTATTTCGCCATTGACCAGCCAGATAACGTCACCGATATTTTCAGCTGTGGTTGATAGAGAATATGTACCTGTCTCTGCATTAAGAATAGAAAGAGGTCCACCGATACTTGCAGGAGGTTCAACTGCAGGAATGATATCAAACGTTACTTCAGTTGTACATCCATTGGCATCTGTTACAAGCATATTATGTAGTCCTGGATTGATCGGACTGAACACAGAACTGCTTTGTGGTGCTCCGTTATCTACCTGGTATGTATAATCAGGTGTTCCTCCGGTTACGGACACATCCACTTCACCAACGTTTTCAAGATAACAATCAGGATTGATCGGATTTACCGTCGTAATCTGAGGTGCTTCAAATAAAGTCATGAAAACTGTTGTATCATAGCTACACTCAGAATATTCAATGGAATATGTCAATGGAATATTATCCTGGGGTGCTACACCACTTGGATTAAATAAACCTGAAGGTGAAATACCATCACCTGACCAGCTACCATTTCCAACTTCATTAGGTGCATTAATAATGTCAATATTCAATTGTTGGGTGGATTGTGTACCGTCCAGGCACATTTCATTGTCATAGGCTCCTAATGAGAAATAAGCAGCCGGACAAGCTGTAGCAGTACACATATGGCTAATAGGTTCCAAAGAACACTCAAGGTCAGTCAGGAATTCTATTGTTAGCTCGACTGTCTCTCCTTCATCCAGTCCGCTTACCGTGTAACTTGTCGATACCTGATTAAGCTGTGGTCCGCCATCAACACTTACAACATATTGTGTAACACCTTCAACCTGGGTCCATTCAAAAACAACAGATGAGTTATTCGTAGCACCACAGGTTATCGTTGGATGCTCAAGTTCCGGATCCACTTCTATTGACGCAACTGCTGTATTTGACAGACAGCCTGCATTATCTATAACCAATGATACTTCATAGGTTCCTGCAGCGTCATACTGAATTTCATATGGACCAAATCCTGAACCGGAAACAACTGTTGCAGGACCAAAGTCCCATATTGGAGTTTCCATATTATTTGCTACAAAATCTGTGGATATCGTTGTTGTTTCTGTCACGCAGATATCATCATCAGACACATTGATATTTGAAACAGGGTAAATATTGACTTCTACATCTACTGAAGCAGGATAATCGCAATCACCTTCTTCGTAAAGGACATTTATAGAATAAACCATATCCATATCATCTTCAGGTGTAAATACTCCTGTTACAGGGTCAACATATGGTGAATCCCATGTAAATGTTCCTCCACCGAAACCACCTGTTGCACTGACTTCCAATTGAATTGGTGTTTCTCCTGGTCCAAAACAGTGAGGTCCTGTATTTCCGAATGTAAAATCAACCGGTGGACAATTGATTGCTGTACATGACCAACTCCTGCTTGCACCCGGACATGGTGATGTTGCGTTAATAGCATCAACCATGATCTCAACCACATCACCCGGCATCAAACCATCGACTCTGAAAGTAGTCGTTGTCTGGTTACCCTGGAACACACCATCTATATAGACATCATAAGATTCTGCTCCATTTACAGGAGGCCAGCTGAATTCAACAAAATCGATACCGACGCTTGAACATTCAATAGGCATGAAAATCAATGGTGTACAATCCACTGCAATACATTCAGCAGTACTTGTTACACTCGGACACGCATTTGCACTTACAGCAGTCACAGTAATTGCCACTTCATCTCCTGGCATCAATCCATCCACTCTAAATTCAGAATCAGTAATTGTTGCCGTGGTGGGTGCACCACCATTTATAGTATATTCAATATCAAATGCTGTAGATGAAAATGCATCATCCCAATCAAACAATACAAAATCAAGGCCGGAATCAGTACAAGTTACATCACCCATGATTACCGTATCAAGAACCATCACGGTTGCAGTATTCTGTGCTTCACAATTACCCAGGTTATCTGGAGAGACAACATCAAGTATAATAGTTTTCAGTCCTGGCGTATCCCATGAAATCTCGCCCATAGAATTGACTGTTCCTCCATCATAACCATTCCAGTTGGCTACCTCGTCAACAAGTGAATCATCTATTGTAATACTCTCACCAAGACATATTTCATTATCGCTTACACTGAATTCCACACTTGGTGTCGGGAATACCTCGACATCAATGGATCTGCTTCTCATGCAATCTCCGTTTTGATATGTATATGTCATCGTTACTGTATGTACCCCGATACCTACCCCGGCAGGATCAAATGTTCCTGTTGGAGAAACACCATCCCCGGTATACGAAGCTGTGCCATCAGGACCAGTTACAACAAAATCAAATACATCAACAGGATTATTCAAACAATAAGATGTGTCACTAAAAAAAGTAAATTCCCATAGAGGATCAGGACAATCGAGTGCCTGGCATTGTATGCTTGCAGGGTTACTATCGCCACAAGGTGGTGGCCCGTTTGCAATGATAGATATCTCAACGATATCATTGACCGACAAACCGTCAAACATTACGCTCAGTTCTGTATCTGTGTTCTGAATTGTAGAAGTGCCACTTGGTGATTGCAATACATTAACTGTATAACCGGTAGCTCCCTCTACTGCATTCCAGAAAAACTCGATTGAACTTGCTGTTGTACTACAGTCAGGTTGGGGAACGTCAAGGATATCAATCACTTCGACAGTATGTACTTCCGGTAATGATTCGCATCCATTATTATCTACAACAACAAGAGATATATCGAAAGACCCTGGCGAAGATGAAGAATAACTTACCGGACCAGGTCCTGATTGATTGCCATTTATATAATTATCGTCTGACCATGCATATGTCATAATCTCACCGGGATCACCATTAAAAGTAGCCTCTGCCAATTCATTAATACACACTTCAAGTGGTGCAGATATCGATGGTTGTGGCAGCGGATTTGTATTCACAAATATTTCCACCGCCGGGCTTTGACCGCATGGTGTATTGGCTACAGCAACGATCGGTAAATTAGTAGTGAAGTCATAATTTGTGAAATCAACAGTCGCGGTATCAAAAGGAGTACCGTTTAAGACCCCGACCGCACCTGGTGGGAAAGTCCATTCATAAGTTGAACCTTCAAAAGGATTGATTACAAATAATTTTTCAGTCAGGTCATTCACACAGAATATAGTATCCTGTCTAAGAAAGTCCGGTGCAGCGGCTATGCCTGATGTCAATTCGAAAGGTCCGAAATCCTTAATACAGGAAGTTGTGACCTGGGCCTCTTCCCCATATGCTCCGTCATAGAAGAAATATTCAACCCTTACAATATAAAATCCTTCGTCCGCAACTTCTACATTGATGGTATCACCATCGGCTACTGTAATTCCATCTTCCACACGAATCCATTCAACAATTGAACCCGGGAATATCTCCGGATGATCAGGATAGAATTCTTCCATGTATTCAATATCCAGTTCGAACCAATATTGCGTACCACTTGGCGTACAAGGCCCTGCAGTCAAGTTTCCAAGGACTGTTGCAGTATCAACTGTTACAAGAATCAATGAGTCACAGCGTTCGCTATCCCAGTCCCTTTCTTCGGAGACCATTTCCAGATTAAATATCTGTTCAAATTCGTCACCGTCAAGATCAAATATTTCATTTGGCCAGATCCATTCATATTGTTCAGCATCACCATCTTCATCCCTGAACTGACAATCAAACATATA
>JABDPK010000053.1 GCA_013042795.1 Saprospiraceae bacterium
CCATACTTAGCTGGATTAATCCATCATCTGTCCCTACGACTAATAAGTTTTCATCGAGAGGAGATTCAGAGAAAGCCACGATTGTTCCATACGGGGAAGTGGATCTGTTTTTTGCTACTGCATCTACACTCCATACCCTGTCCATTATTTCCAGTTCATTTCTGTTAAGCTGGCGTGTAAGGTCATCACTGATTACTCTCCAGCTGTTACCATAATCATCACTTCTGAAAACTTTATTGGCAGCAAAATAAAGTCTGCCAGTTTTGTGTGGACTGACTTGCAAAGGCGCATCCCAGTTCCACCTGTATCCATTCTCTCCTTTTCTTTCTTTAGGTTGAATCCCTATCTCCTCACCACTCTTTCTGTCATATCGTACCAATACGCCATATTGGGACTGAGCATATACAATATCCGGATTTTGAGGATCAACCTGTGATTCAAATCCGTCACCACCATGTGTAATGTACCATTCAGAATTCAGGATTCCATGTGCAGTGAGACTTCTCGATGGACCACCCATACTAAAGTTATCCTGTGTCCCTCCGTATATATTATAAAAAGGGAAATCATTGTCAACTGCCACTTTATAAAACTGGGTTACAGGCAAATTTGCTTTAAAACTCCATGTCTTTGCTGCATCCCAGGTCTCATAAATACCACCATCACAACCAACCAGCCAATGATTATTGTTATCAGGATTGATCCAGATACAATGATTATCAACATGTTTGGTGTCTTCCCCGGTATTCTTAAATGTTTTACCACCATCCCTGCTGACTTTTAACCATGTATCCATTGAAAAAATAGTATTCTCATCTACCGGGTCGGCAATAATTTCCTGGTAATAATTACCACTGGTCACATGAGAACCTTGCTTCGACCAGCTTGCTCCTCTGTTTGTTGATTTATAAAATCCGCTTTTTCCCTGTGCGGCTTCAACGATTGCATAAATGATTTCCGGATTGGCAGGTGAAATATCAATTCCAATTCTTCCAAGATCGACGGTGGGTAGTCCTTTATTGGCTTTAACCCAATTTTCTCCACCATCCACAGTTTTATAAATTCCGGAGCCTGGACCTCCTCCCAGATATGTAAAGACATGTCTTGCCCTCTGAAATGCTGCCGCATAAAGAACGTCAGGATTCCTGGGGTCTATGACCAGGTCTGTGACTCCCGTATATTTGTCTATTTCAAGAACACATTCCCAATTTTCTCCTCCATCAGTTGTCTTATAAACTCCGCGTTCACCACCGGATGACCACAAAGGACCTATCGCAGCGATCCAAACAATATCTGAATTCTTGGGATGTACGATAATCTTTGCTATATGTTCAGAATTCTTGAGTCCTTTATTGACCCAGGAGTTTCCTCCGTCATCGGATCTATATACTCCATCTCCATAAGCGACGGAACGTTGATTGTTGTTTTCGCCGGTGCCTACCCAGATGGTATTGCCGTTTGAAGGATCCATGGTTATGCAACCAATGCTATAGGAACCCTGGCTGTCAAATATCGGTTTATATGTTGTACCCGAATTTTTTGTTTTCCATACACCACCGGATGAAGTTGCCACATAGTATTCATATGGTTTCTCAGGGTTTACAGCAAAATCAGAAATTCGGCCAGAAGTGAAAGAGGGTCCTATAGATCTGAATTTCAGGGCAGGTATGCCGAATTCGTCAATTGCAAATTTTTCTGAATTCTGTTCTTCCTTGTTATCCTTTTTTTTCTTCTTCTGTGCTGATAAATCAGTATTTATAAATCCAACTAATAGTATGACTAGAAAAGAGAGAAGGTATTTGTTCATTATTAATTTTTTAGTGCTGTAAAATAATAAGAATTTCTATTCTACATTTGCAAATCAATACCAATAGACGATGAACAGAATTCTTATAAGCATATTCCTTCTATCTTCAATTTTCGCATGCAAAAGCTCTACAGTTACCAAAAAGTCTGAAGCCCAACAGGCTTTTGAACTATCACAAAAATTTATAATTGCTGATGGTCATGTAGATTTACCCTATAGACTGAAAGTTCAGAACTTCAGACTTGAAAAAGAATACCTGGGAATTCCAATTGAGACCGATAAGGGAGACTTTGATTATAACAGGGCAAAAGCAGGAGGACTTGATGCGCCATTCATGTCTATTTTTGTACCGGCAAGGCTTCAGTCAGAACCCGGGGCATCCAAATTACTGGCTGACTCACTGATAGATATGGTTCATGGAATCATAGATGAACACCCTGTTAACTTCGCAAGAGCCACATCACCTGAAGATGTGCTAGTTAACTATGAACGTGGTAAAGTATCACTGCCGCTGGGTATGGAAAATGGTTCACCTATTGGAGATGATATCAAGAATGTTGAATATTTTAAAAACAGGGGTGTCAGCTATATCACATTAACACATTCCAAAAACAATAAGATATGTGATTCATCCTATGATACAACACGTCTATGGAACGGCCTGAGCCCTTTCGGTGAAAAAGTGGTCAGGGAAATGAACCGTACGGGCATCATGATCGATATTTCACATGTTTCAGATAGTACATTTTATGATGTAATAAACATCACCAGGGTTCCTGTTATTGCTTCCCATTCATCCTGCCGTGCGTTTACGCCTGGCTTTGAGAGAAATATGTCAGATGGCATGCTTAAATCTCTAAAGAAAAATGGTGGTGTAATTATGATAAATTTTGGATCTGGGTTTATTGACATGAAAGTCAATGAAGCATACAAACGAATATCAAAAAACTTTGACGATGAGGTCAAACGGAGGGATCTTGATCCAAAGTCCAGGGAAGCTGAATCTTTGAGGAAGGTAAGATTTGAAAACAATTCTGAACTCTGGAGTGATATTACTGTCGTCGCTGATCATATCGATCACGTTGTTAAAATTGCAGGAATTGATCATGTAGGATTCGGTTCTGATTTTGATGGCGTCGGGGATTCCCTCCCAAGGGGTTTAAAAGATGTATCTGCTTACCCAAATCTGATCAGGGAACTTATTAAAAGAGGCTATTCCGAAAAGGATATTGAAAAAATCTGCTATAAAAACCTGGAAAGGGTCTGGAACAAGGTTCTAGATTATGCGGGAAAACAAAAATCCTGACCTACCCAACCTTTTGTAATATTTCTTATGTCTGTATTAGTAAATCAGCTATGAAAAAGCATCGTCTGCTTTTAAATGTTAGAAGCAGACGCTTTTTCTATATCACTCTAATTAGGTCACAAGTTTTCTAATGGTTACAGTTTCAACTAAGGTTCAGTTTCCGGATAACTTTTGACCTATTTTTTACTTTAGACGACAATATAAATTGTGATAATAAGCTGAGATGAATTATATTCATGGGGAGGATATTTTCCTGCATATCATGGATATAAAAACAATCATAGAAGGGTGCAAAAACAATGACAGAAAAAGTCAGGAAAGATTGTACAAGGAATATTTTCCTTCTATGATATATATGTGTATGCGATATATCCACGATAAAGATCGTGCAGCAGAAATCGTGAATGATGGTTTTCTGAAAGTTTTCAAAAAAATTGGCCAATTCGAATTTCGAGGAAGCCTGGAAGGATGGATCAGACGTATTGTGTTTCACAGTATGTCAGATAACATCAAGAAAAATGCAAATTATCTCAAATTCATGGTGTTTGAAGAGTACGACAAACGAACCGGAAATGAGGTAATGAACAAACTCTATGAAGAGGATATACTTAAGCTGATTGACCACATACCTCCTGCTTCAGGTGATGTTTTTGTGCTTTTTGCCGTTCAGGGATACAGTCACAAGGAGATTGCCGAAATGCGTGGAATCAGTGTGGGTACTTCTAAATGGCATTTGTCAGAAGCCAGAAAAAAATTACAATCGTTAATTATAAATAATTATTCTAATCAATCCCATGCTGGGTAAAAGAAGTAAACAACATATCAGCAATTCATTTGTACATAGTTCCTGGAAGGACATGACTGTACTTCTTGATAAGGAATTGCCAGCACTTCAAGCGAAAAACAATACGGCAGTATGGGTGCTTGCTTCTCTTCTTGGGCTATCCTTGTTGACCGTTTGTTTTCTCTGGATCAAATTAGACCAGCAAATACCTTTTGCAACCACAGTTAAAGAAAAAATAGTTTATAAACATATCTATTTGAATAATGAGGTGGCAGCTCAATCAGAAGAAGAAATCTACCTGCCAAAACTCTCTCAAACCGGGAATGACGGCAGTACAGAATTAATCTCTGAATTTGATTCTGAGAATCAAGAGAGCAATCTTTCAACTCAAAATATCAACACAGATTTATCAGAAGATGTAAATAATCTCCATGGCAGTAATGGATTACAACGTGTAAATCCTGTTTTGAATTTATCTACACTTAGTCTGCATCCAGTTTTCCTGGCAAGTCAGATGAGGACTCACTCCGTTTCAAAACTGGATAATGAAAAAGCTTCTGCACCAGTACCATTGATTTCATCGGATGAATTAAAAGAAAAAAGGTTCAGGTTGAGCCTGGGATTACTGTCTTTTCTGTCACACGATCAGGATTTTACAGGATATGGAATTGTTTCCGGTATAGATTTTAGTTTGAGTAAGAAAATAAGTCTTTCTACTGGCTTTGGTGTTAATTTTGTTTCGAGAGATTTCAATTTCTTTCCATTCTTTGAAAAAGATGTAAGTAACGAATTATATAAATCAGTTTCCGAGTATGACTTGAGAAAGCAGGAAACCTACTACTCCGGTTTAAGAGGATTCAAACAAATATTTGTCCCATTTAGTATCAATTATAATGTCAGTAAACACTTCGCATTTTCAACCGGAATAAAGTTCAGGCATACCTATTCTGAAAAAATCGACAAGGAACTTGTTAAAAGTGCCAGTAAAAAGATACCAGTCACCCAGGAACCTGGTAATGTATTCTTTAATAATTCAAATATTGGTCTTACTCTAGGAATGACTTATAAGGCTAGTAAAAATTTCAGTTTAACACTGGATTCAGAATGGGGTTTGAGTTCATTGATAAACAGGAATAGTCTCGATTTCGCATCAAACAGAACAAAGTATGATCTGAATCTTATTAATCTAAGTACCAATTTTACTTTCTGATCATTTTTATTCAGGGCTGACATATTCAAGGCCTGATTCTTCAACCCACATTTCTGCGTGTTTCCATTGCCATAGATCATCAAGATCAAGTGCGTAAGCTCTTTTGGTTATCAAAGGAATAACACTGTCTCCTGTCACAGATTTTTTTTCAAAGATTGTCTTAGTACGGATCACGTCAAGTATACCATCATGCCAATATACTTCAGGTAATTTTTGCCTGGGTTGATTATACGATTCATGCATTTCCAGATCAATCAAGGGTATGGCGGATCCCTCTTTCACCTGCCACATCTTAAAAGGGTTCTCCAGTGGTTTTGACATGGATCTCAAACTGTCGCAATCATCTTTTTCAATCATTAACTTAATGGCTTTGTCTATTAATCCCGGCGGCCTGAATGGTGATGTTGGTCTTAAATGTACGACAAGGTCATATTCTTCACCTGACTTCATTAATTCTATAAGTGCATGTTCGATCACCGGGAAGTCTGTTACTTTATCCCCGGAAAGTGGCGCAGGTCTTATAAATGGGACATCAGCTCCATAAGAGGTTGCAATCCTTGCTATTTTTTCATCATCGGTTGAACAAACAATTCTTGAAACCCGGGATGATTCTGCTGCAGCAGCAATACTATAGGCAATAAGTGGAAAGCCATTAAATAATTTAATGTTTTTTCGGGGTATCGATTTGGATCCTCCGCGTGCGGGTATAATTGCAAGAACATTCAAATTTATGCGATAGTTGGATTATCCTTTTTAATACGTCGCAGTTTGTTTAGCGCATTTATTTCTCCGGGATATATTTTCTTGATACCATCACCAATCGCTTTCTCGTTTGCCCTGATGTCCCTTACGAGTCTTTGCATACCTACCGGCTCGACTGATGCAGACTGATCTGAGCCCCACATCGCCCTGTCCAGGGTAAAATGACGTTCTATAAATGAGGCACCCAGGATGACAGCAGCAGATGTTGTTGACAATCCGGTTTCGTGACCTGAATATCCAATTGGTATTTCCGGGAACCTGTTTCTCAGTACCTGGATCATCTTCAGGTTTAATTCTTCAATCGGGCAAGGATAGGAAGATGTTGAATGCGCAATTAATAAATTATCCATTCCAAGGAATGCGACTGCTTCATCTATCTCCTCCATTGTAGACATCCCGGTTGATATTATCAGTGGTTTGCCTGTTGATTTCATTTTCTTAAGTAAAGATAAATCAGTCAATGATGCAGAGCTGGCCTTATACAATGGTGGATTAAATGACTCTATAAAATCTACTGAAGATTCATCCCAGCACGAAGCGAACCATATGATTCCCAATTCTTTGCAATATTCATGTATTTGTGAAAAAGCATCATAATCCAGCTCAACTTTGTGGCGATAGTCAATATATTTCATGCGACCCCATGGCGTATCCCTTTCTATATCCCACTGATCTTGAGGAACACATAATTCAGGAACACGTTTCTGAAACTTCACAGCATTGCATCCTGCACTGTAGGCTTCTTCAATCAGTTTCTTAGCAATGTTAAGATCACCATTGTGATTAATTCCTATTTCAGCGATAATAAAACATGGCTTATTATCTCCTATGATGATATTTCTGAATTGTACTTGTGCCATAGGCATTAAGGCTTGAAAGATATTAATTAACCCTTACTTCTGCGTCTTTATTTCACTTTTCAATATAATTCGGGCAAAGTTCCGGCCAATTTATTTCAGTTTAACAATACAGCCGGGTTATCAAGGTAATCCCAGGCATTTAATCTGGACAGGTCAAGTTTGAAACTTATTCTGCTAAATACAGATGATCCGTTATAGAATTGATCAATTTCATCAGAGTTGAATATGGGGATATATATTCCGAATAATTCATCCATTTCTATAGCGAGACCACCACTATAATAAAAGCTGGATTTGAGGGGATCACTGATTGTGGCCTTGGTACTCACCAATGCAAGATCAAGGAAAGGCCTGAGATTTAATTTCCTGAATATACTCCACGGAATATCAGACTTCATGTTCAAAGCCATTGCCCAATTATTACTTTTTCCGACATTGCTGACATTACCCGTGCTGGTCTTAAAACCACCATCACGGACATTTATTTGTCTGGAGAAAAACCCTGATTGATCAGACCTCGCAAAGTAATAGGAATCAAAAAGGTAATCATTGACTCCTAAGCCGGCAAGACCAAA
>JABDPK010000055.1 GCA_013042795.1 Saprospiraceae bacterium
TAGCTGCCTTCGCAATTGGTGTTCTATGACATATCTATGCATTTCACCGCTACATGTCACATTCCGCTAACCTCAACATAATTCAAGATAAACAGTATCAAAGGCAGTTCCCCAGTTAAGCTGGGAGCTTTCACCTCTGACTTATCTATCCGCCTACGCACCCTTTAAACCCAGTGATTCCGGATAACGCTTGCACCCTCCGTATTACCGCGGCTGCTGGCACGGAGTTAGCCGGTGCTTATTCGTTAGGTACCGTCAGTGCGAGATAAATCTCACATTTTCTTCCCTAATAAAAGTAGTTTACAACCCATAGGGCAGTCTTCCTACACGCGGGATGGCTGGATCAGGGTTGCCCCCATTGTCCAATATTCCTTACTGCTGCCTCCCGTAGGAGTCGGGTCCGTGTCTCAGTACCCGTGTGGGGGATCACGCTCTCACGCCCCCTACTCATCGTTGCCTTGGTAAGCCGTTACCTTACCAACTAGCTAATAAGACGCACACCCATCTTAGAGCACTCGAAAGCTTTAATTGAAATATCGCAATAATTCAATACTATGGGGTATTACTCCCAGTTTCCCAGGGCTATTCCCCTCTCTAAGGTAGGTCGTGTACGCGTTACTCACCCGTGCGCCGGTCGTCATCTGGAGCAAGCTCCAATGTTACCCCACGACTTGCATGTATTAAGCCTCCCGCTAGCGTTCATCCTGAGCCAGGATCAAACTCTCCATAGTCATTTTCTTATAGATTTTTTGATCTCTGACGACTGAATAAAACTCATAATTCTTCTTTCTTACCTATCCACCATGTCAATTAACTTTTTCCTAATCCAATAACTAAATATTAAATTGGGATCGCAAAGATAAGCGAAACTCCCAGTAACTAGCAAACTTTATTCAAAAAAAAATCAAGAAATTTTGAAATAAGAATTAGATGAGGTTCAAAGAGTGTTTCAGAGAATATTTTGCAAGCAGATAAGCCTTACGACGATTCTTTATTCTGACTCTTTTGCTTAATATTTTATCGAAACTCATCCTTTTGATCTTCTGGAATAGATTATAGTAGAAAATGTAGGCGATATAAACACCAAATCTTGAAGCCCTCGGTAATTTTCTGATACCCCGCAGACCATCGGAAAAGTCTTTCTCGATGTCTGCTTCAATGATTTTCTTTTCATTATCATTGAAAGTCTGCAGATTAACGCCAGGAAAATAAGTCCTCCCCTTCCCGTAATAATCATCTTTTATGTCTCTGAGAAAATTGATTTTCTGGAAGGCAGAGCCTAAAGAACGCGCACTGGATTCCAATTCATTATATAACTCAGGTTTCTTACTGCAAAAGACTTTTAAACACATTAAACCTACAACTTCTGCAGAACCATAGATATACTTTTCATATAATTTACGGTCATAGTTAATATCCTCAAGATCCATTTCCATTGAATAGAGAAAAGCATTTATATGGTCTTCTTTTATACCATATTCATTGACCACTTTCTGAAATGATTCCAGAACAGGATTGAGACTTATTCCGGTAGATAATGCATTAAAGGTGTCCTTTTTAAAATTTTCAAGCAGTTCGCGCTTATTATAGTCGTGAAAGGTGTCAACAATTTCATCAGCAAATCTTACGAATCCATAAACAGCATAAATAGGATCTCGCAATTCTTTTGAAAACAAACGTATACCAAGGGAAAATGAAGTGCTATACCTCTTGGTAATCAGCTTGCTGCACTCAAGGCATACTTTATGGTACATTTGATTCATCTATGGCTATTTATTATCATTAATTACTTCATTTGCTACAACCTGCCCTGAAATTACAGACGGTGGTAAGCCTGGACCAGGCGTTGTCAGCTGACCAGTAAAGTACAAATTAGATATTTTTTTACTTTTTATTGAAGGCTTAAGGATGGCAGTCTGAAATAAAGTATTAGCCAGTCCGTATGCATTTCCTTTAAACGAATTATAATAACTTTTGAAATCCCTGATGCCAAAATGTCTTTTATAAACGATATGTTCAGAAATATCCACTGATGTGGCATCCTTGATTCTTTTTATAACAATATCAAGATATTGATCCGTTCTTTCAGATGTCTCGCCCGGCAAATCCGGAGCCAGGGGAATCAATACGAACAGATTCTCGTGACCTGGTGGTGCTACAGTATTATCTGTTCTCGAAGGGCAACAAACATAAAACAGAGGGTCCTCCGGCCATTCCGGGTGATGGTATATCTGTCCCGCATGTTTGTCGAAGTCGGCATCAAAGAATAAATTGTGATGTTCCAGATTCTTCACCTTCCTGTCAAGACCTAAAAAGAACAACAAGGATGATGGAGCCATCTTTCTGCCTTCCCAATATTTATTATCATAATTTGCTAATTCGGGACTTACTATTTCCTGATCCACATGATGGTAATCTGCATTTGCAATTACCATATCTGTTTCATAGTCTGATTTATCTGTAATGACATGGCTTATGTTTCCATTATTGTATTTAAATGACCTGACTGCTTCGTTGAATTCAAATTTCACACCTAGAGATGTCGCAATACGATAAAAGGCTTCAGCAATCTTATACATACCTCCATCAGGATACCAGGTTCCCAGTTTAAGGTCAGCATAATTCATCAGGCTATACAAGGCAGGGGTGTCAGCAGGAGCAGCCCCCAGGAAAAGAACCGGGAATTCAAGCAGCTGCTTTAATTGAGGATTCGTTACAACCTTGCCTATCTCATTAGAAATTGATTTAAACAGTTGGAGCCTGAAAAAATTTCTGAACACCCTTATATCGGCAAACTCAAATATTGACTGCCCTGGCTTCCATACAAACTCCGACATACCTATATCATACTTTTCTTTTGCATGATTAATGAATTTCTCCAGTTTCAAACCGCTACCTGGCTCAATCTTGTCAAACATTTCTTTAAGCTCTCCAAAATCAGCAGGAATATCCATTTTTCCCCGATCATCAAACCACACTCTATAAGAAGGATCGAGTCTCCTGAGCTCATAGAAATCTGAGGATTTAAATCCGAATCTATTATAGAAATTTTCAAAAACTTCAGGCATCCAATACCAGCTTGGACCCATATCAAATCGAAAACCCTTTTCTTCAAAAACATTGATACGACCCCCGGGCTTATCATTTTTTTCAATCACCGTAACATCATAACCTGCTTCTGCCATAACACATGCTGCTGACATTCCTGCTATTCCTGACCCGATAATGCTGACTCTTTTCAATTTATTTCTTTCATTTTGGAACTCCACTTGAATGTAAATAAAAATGCCCGGATAAATGTTTATCCAGGCATTCAATTATTCTAAAGGATGAGCAGATTATTTTCTACCTCCATCCAGTTCGTCTTGTAGTATTTTCAATGCATCCCAATCACCTTTTGCAGCAAGTGAAGCCTGTTGTGGCCAGGTTTCAGGATTATGCATTTTGTATCTAGGTCCTGCTTCAGCTAAAATTTCTTTCAATTTTTCAACATCTGCATTGGCCATGTCCTCAAATGTAGCAACACCTCCATTTGCCATAATCTCGGCAATTTTTGGTCCGATACCTTCGATTTTCCTGAGATCATCTTTGTCATCCTTTTTTGTTGAGGCCTTTTTGGCTTTAGCTTTCTTCGCCGGCTCTTCAGCAGGCACTTCTGCTACAGTTTCAGCAGTTTCTTCGGCCACAGCTTCTACAACTGGCTCCTTCACTTCCTCAACAACTTTTTCTGCTACCGGTTCAGCTTTATCTTCAGCAACTTCTTTTGCTTTCTTTTCAGCCACTTCTTCCACTTTCTTTTCAACTACCGGTTCTTCTTTCTTCTTCTTAGGAGGAGGTACCGGCGCATCAAAAGCTCCTTTTAATTCAGAAAATACACCTAAGTCACCAAGTGTCGTGCCTTCTACCTTCGTATTCTGCCTTTTAACAGCTGATCTTGTCTTTCTTCTTTCCTGATCCCTCTCTCTTCTCACCTCGCCTTCTGCTTCTCGTTTGATATCTTCAAGATATCTCAGATGCGAAACAATAATCCTCTTGTCATCTCTATTGAATTCAATAACTTTTACTGTCAGGATTTCATCTACTTCAGCATTCTGACCATTTTCTTTCTTAATATGTTTGAAAGGTGCAAAAGCTTCAAGTCCATAAGGCAACTGTACAATAGCTCCACGATCTTCTCTCTTTATTACCGTAGCCTCATGATATGAACCAACCGGGAATACATTCTCAAAAGTATCCCATGGATTCTCTTCCAGTTGTTTATGTCCAAGCGAGAGTTTTCTGCTTTCCTTATCTACTTCCAGAATGACAACATCGATATTGTCCCCTACTTTTGTGAATTCAGAAGGATGAGAATATCTTTTTGTCCATGAAAGATCAGAAATGTGTACCATACCACCTACGCCTTCCTGCAGTTCAACGAATACACCATAAGGTGTCAGGTTCTTGACTTCCCCGGAATGTTTAGAGTCTACTGGGTACTGATCAATAACCTTAACCCAAGGATCATCCAGTAACTGTTTTATACTTAATGACATTTTCCTTTCTTCCCTGTCTATAGTCACAACTTTAGCTTCAAACTCCTGTCCAAGGAAGAAATATTCCCTTGCATTCACAGGCTGATTACTCCAGGTTACTTCTGAAACGTGGATCAGGCCTTCAACGCCAGGTATGATCTCGAGGAATGCTCCATAATCTTCGATATTGACAATCTTACCTTTAATTGATGAGCCTTCAACAACATCCTGAGGTAATACTTCCCATGGGTGCGGCTGAAGCTGCTTCAATCCAAGAGAGATACGTTTTTTGTCTTCGTCAAAATCAAGAACAACAACATTCAGTTTTTGATTGAGCTCAAGAACTTCCTGTGGATGATTGATCCTGCCCCAAGAAATATCAGTGATATATAACAAGCCATCAACACCACCAAGGTCCATAAAGGCTCCGAAGTCTGTGATATTCTTCACCAAACCTTCAAGTACCTGTCCTTTTTCAAGTCCTGATATAATGGATTCTCTTTGTTCTGCAAGATCACTTTCAATCAGTGCCTTATGCGAAACAACAGCGTTTTTGATCACTTCATTGATCTTTACAACCTTGAACTCCATTGTTTTACCTACATATGAATCATAATCAATAATAGGCTTGATATCGATTTGTGAACCAGGAAGGAATGTTTCAAGACCTCCAACATCCACAATCAGTCCTCCCTTCGTCTTACTGATTACACTTCCCTTAATGATCGTTCCGTTTTCAAAGGAATCAACAAGGCTATCCCAGGCATTGATCAACTTAGCTTTTCTCCTCGATAATTGAAGCTGACCTCTGATATCTTCCTTTGCTTCAATGTATACTTCAACTTTATCTCCTACTTTAAGATCAGGTGTATCTCTGAATTCAGTCAGAGGAACCAGGCCATCGGATTTATAATTGATGTCAAGTAATACATTACCATCGCTGATAGCGGATACTTTTCCGGACACCAATTCAAATTCTGAAATACTGTTGAGTGACTTGTCGTAATCAGCCAGATAATCATTAATCTCTTCTTCACTGTACGCAAGTGTGTGTTTGTTTCCTATAGACCAGTCATAATCATCATGCGGAGATTCAGCGAGTTTGGAATTCTCATCTTCGATTTCGATTTCGACTTGTTCAGGAGTTTCAGAATCACTTTTTTCAGTTGTTGATTCTGCAGTTTTTTCTTCAGTAGATTCCTCTATGGGCGTCTCAACGACTTCTTCAGTCGGAGTTTCTACCGGTTTTTCATTTTCAAGATTCTTTTCGTCAGACATAATAGAACCAGGTTTGTATGCCCTGATCAGCATCAAGGCAGTGGTTAATAAATTAAAAAAGTGGCGCAAAGGTATTATTATTTCTTGAATAGTGAAACCCCTGACTCATATCTAAAGATTCCTCTTTCAAAATTCATTTTCAAAAATTGTATTTTGTATTTTTTCCGTTCAAAGACAATTAATTATGAATAGTGACAGGCCCTGGTTAAAACAATACCCAAGTGGTATTGCCGCCAACATAGATCCCGATATTTATCCAACGGTAGCAGAATACATCAAAGACAGGTGTAATCAGTTCGGAACACGCAAAGCCTTTTCATCCATGGGAAAGGAATTAAGTTTCAAACAACTTGACCAGTTAAGTACCCAATTTGGTGCCTATCTTCAGAGTCGGGGATTGGTTCCAGGTGATAAAATAGCCATCATGCTGCCCAATTTGTTGCAGTATCCAATTGCAACTTTTGGTGCAATCAAAGCAGGATTGATTGTAGTAAATACAAATCCCCTGTATACACCACGTGAAATGGAACATCAATTTGTGGACAGTGAGGTCAAAGCGATCCTTATACTGGAGAATTTTGCTGCAAATCTTGAAAAGATTCTCCCAAGTACATCAATCAAGACAATCATAATAACATCGATTGGTGAAATGCTTGGTGTCAAGGGTAGTGTAGTAAACTTAGCTGTGAGACATTTAAAAAGGATGGTCCCTAAGTATAACTTGGCCAATACGGTCAATATGAAAGATGCCCTGGCCCAGGGTAAGAAGTTCAAAATAGAACCATTTGAGTCTACACCTGATACAGTCATCGTGCACCAATACACAGGAGGTACAACAGGAGTCAGTAAAGGTGCTATGCTTACCAACAGGAATATTGTTGCAAACATGCTACAGATCAGGGCATTTATAAATCCTTATATGGAAGGCAATGATGAACAGATTATTCTTGCACCTCTTCCATTGTATCACATTTTTGCTTTTACAGTGAATTGTATGGCAACCATAGACCTGGGTGCCTTGTCTGTACTCGTTCTGAATCCAAAAGACCTTTCCACGGTCGTAAAGGAATTTGGTAGGTATAAAATCACCGGAATGACCGGGGTTAATACATTGTATAATGCCTTGCTGAATGATACTGGATTTCAATCAGCGGAATGGTCTAATATGTCATTTGTAGCTGCCGGTGGAACAGCACTTAAAAAGAGTGTCGCTGAAAAATGGAAGGAAATGACCGGACAGGATATTACAGAAGGTTATGGAATGACGGAAGCTTCACCTGTTGTCTCTTCTAATCCACATGGTAAAACAGTGCTTGGTACTGTAGGAATTCCAGTACCTTCTACTGATCTTAGAATAGTTGGTGAGAAAGGTGAAATAATGCCGTTCGGACAGCGAGGCGAAATACAAGTCAAAGGACCACAGGTCATGAAAGGCTACTACAACAAACCCGAAGAAACAGCACAGACCATAACTTCTGATGGGTGGCTGAATACTGGCGATATCGGTATTATAGATGAGCAAGGATACCTGTCTATCGTAGACAGGAAAAAGGATATGATCCTTGTATCCGGATTTAATGTATACCCGAATGAGGTTGAAGATGTGGTTTCAGCACATCCAAAGGTTCTTGAAGCGGCTGCTATTGGTATAGAAAGTGAAAAGTCAGGAGAGTGCGTCAAAGTATTTGTCGTTAAAAAAGACAAATCACTTACATCAGACGAACTGATCCAGTTTTGCAGGGAAAATCTTACAGGTTACAAAGTACCTAAAGAAGTGGAATTCCGAAAAGAACTCCCCAAAACCAATGTTGGAAAAATATTAAGAAGAAAACTTAAAGAAGAAAGCTGATTTCTTATTCCTTGATCAATTCGAAACTGATTTCTTCTGTAACCTCCGGGTGGAATTTGATTGTTGCCGTATATGTCCCGATTTCTTTCGGTTCTTCAGCAAGTTCAATTTTCTTTCTTTCGATCTCTACTTCGAAATTTTCCTTCAACGCGTTAGCGATCTGAATATTGGTAACTTTCCCGAAGATCTTTCCTGAAGTACCGGATTTTACACCGATTTGTACAGATTGACCTTTGATCTTGGCTGCCATTTCCCTGTAATCTTCAATCCTGGCATTTTCTTTAGCTGCCACGTCTTCAAGGATCTTTTCCAGTTTCTTTTTATTTGTGTCATTAGCGATCACACCAAAACCCTGGGGAATAAGATAGTTTCTTCCGAATCCAGGTTTCACATTTACGATATCATGCTTATATCCGAGATTGTCGATAGATTGCAATAATATAATTTCCATGGAATTAACTATTTTATTTTAATAAATCTGTTACGTAAGGAAGCATAGCCAAGTGTCGTGCTCTTTTAACAGCAACAGCCACTTTCTTCTGATACTTTAATGAATTTCCAGTTATCCTTCTTGGCAATAACTTGCCCTGAGGGTTTACAAACTGGATCAAGAAATCAGGATCTTTATAATCAATATGCTTGATTCCAAATTTTTTGAACCTGCAGTATTTCTTGTTGTCTTTACCTATGTTGGGATTGCTTAAAAACTTTATATCGTCACGTGAAGCCATAGTCTTATATTTTTATTCCTCTTCAGAAGAAGCAGGACTAATTTTACCAATTAATTTATCTTTTAGTGTATTGAGTTCGGCCCATTTCCCTGCTGCTGCAAGTTGGGATTGCTCTGCCCAGGTCGCCGGATCATGAGTAACATAACTTGGCCCTCCTTTAGAAAGGATGCTTTTAAGGTCCTCATAGGAACTTGCTGCCAGTTTCTCATAAGATTTGATTCCCGCAGTATTTAATAATTGGGCAATTTTGGGTCCGATACCTTCGATGAGTGTCAAATCCTCTTTTTTCACCTCTTCTTTAGCTACAGGACCGCTACTCACGGTTTTGGGCTTTTTCCCTATTCTGCCGTTTCTGTTGTCATCATTATACTTGACACCGTACTTGTCCAACTTGACGGAAAGAAATCTCATGATTCTTTCGTCTCGTCGCATTGCCAATTCTATTTTGGGAATCACTGCTCCGGTTTCGGTTGTGAACTCTATTGATTTATACACACCGGAGTTTCTCCTGTTGATGGGATATGCCAGTTGTCTGAGACCCATTTCGTCTACATGAACTATCTGGCATCCGTCATTTGTTAAAAGCTTCTCGTAAGCTTTTCCTACCGTTTGTATTTCATCACCTGGTAGTACGGGATCGATGATGAACGTAATCTCGTATTGTCTCATTTAAATCTGAGTTATTTTACTTCTTTTAAAAAGGGCTGCAAATATATACTTTTAAATTTATTCGCGCAATGAAACATATCATTTTAAAAATTAGGACATTTGCGTTTTGAATTAAAATTTTATCACGAAAAACAATTTCAGAATGAAGCAATTACTTCAGTTTTTATTTATAGTCACAGTGATGATTTCGGCATGCAAAAAACCTGCACAACCACTGGAAGAGAATGGTTATAAATATTTTGGAGAAAAAATTGACAAAGTCGAAGCAATCAGTTTCAATGATCTTATGTCAAAAATAGAAACACAGGATTCGGTATACACTCAAGTTGAAGCCCAGGTTGAAGCTGTATGCCAGACCAAAGGATGCTGGATGAACCTGGTTGATGCCAATAATGTTGAAGGCGCATCCATATTCGTGAAGTTTAAAGATTATGGCTTTTTCATGCCAAAAGATATTGCTGGCCAAAAAGTTATCGTGGAAGGTGTTGCTTATAAGGAAATCACAACAGTTGATGAATTAAAGCATTATGCTGAAGATGAGGGATTGAGCCAGGAAGAAATAGATGCAATCACAGAACCTGAAGAAGAGTTGAAGTTTATGGCAAACGGAGTTATCCTGCTTTAGGATCTGACAATCATTGTAGAACAACTACTATTTTTCTTCCAGTAATTCAATCATTGTTTTAATATCAACATTTTCCTGGATGAGTTGTATGGCTTTTGCAATTTTCCATGGTGTTCTCCTGTTTATCTTGACCTCGAGTTTACTGATCTTAACAACAACACCATAAGTATCCAGATCTGTTCGGATTACCGGAATTTTAAATTCATTGATGTAATTAACAGAATCATCAGAGATGGTTCCTTCACCGGTAACCACAATGCCGGATAAAGGAGAATGCGAAAAGCCGGCCCGCTCTGACATCTCTTTTATTCTTGAAAGTGAACCATCCAGAACCCTAGAACTTACAACGAGCAAATTATCACTTGATTTCGTTATTTCCTGCATCTCCACCAATGACCCTGCCAGTATATTCTCAACCTTATTAAATCCTTTTTCCTTAAAATACTCAAGTGTTCCACCAGTCGCTTTTGAAATGGTCCATATCAATGGGTATGCAAGCGTATTGTCATAAGGAACCACACCCAGTAAGCGCAAATTGTTTTTTTCCAGCCACTTGCCGACATATTTCCGAATAAGATCAGTTTTGGAAGGAATGACCTTGTTCACAATAACACCTATGATAGGCACCTCGAATTCCCTGAATAATGCAAGCGACATATTCAGTTTGTCAATGGTGCTCCCTATGCCGCCTTCAACGATCATCACCACCTTGGCGTTTAACAATTTCGCAACCCGTGCATTTGATATATCAGCAACAGATCCAACCCCCGGGTGTCCGGTTCCTTCGAAAATGACTGCATTATGATCTTTCTCAAGTGTTTCTCTGGCATGATCGATCATCTTATTCAGATCATACTCTTTAGGGTTATCAAGGTATTTTGCAGTTGCCCCTTTTCCTATAATGACCGGGCTATGCACTTCAGGTTTGATATTTAGCTTGAGAAGGTCTGCAAACAATACAGCATCCTTATCAACGACACTTCCATCAATCTCGATGTGCTGCTGACCCACTGGTTTGCAATAACCGGTATCAATACCGGCCTTTTTAAAGCTGGCTGCAAGTCCTAAGGTAGAGGTGGTTTTACCAACATGCTGACTCGTGGCAGCAACATATAGATTGTGTAGTTTCATTCCCGGTTCAATAAGATTCTAAATATATACAATATAGTATTATTAACAATTTGGGTAAGGACAATGATTGATTTATATTTAGCCGTTTATCTGAATTATGAAAATTCTCAAAAGAGTCTCCAGCATCCAGAAACACATGGATTTATGGAGAAAAAAAAGAAAATCTATTGGTTTTATCCCAACGATGGGAGCCCTTCATGAAGGTCATTTGTCTCTTGTACGAAAGTCTGTTGAAGAAAATGATATCACTGTTGTCAGCATTTTTGTCAACCCTACCCAGTTTAATGAAAAAACAGACCTGGACAAATACCCCAGGAACCTTAAAAAAGATGCGGCCATGTTAAAATCTGTAAATGCAGACTATATATTTGCGCCATCTGTGACACAGATATATCCCAAAAAGACCACTGTTGCTCCTGATCTTGATATATCATTACTGACCCAAAACATGGAAGGACCAAACAGACCCGGACATTTTGAAGGTGTCGTCCAGGTTGTTTACAGGTTACTCGACATAATCAAGCCTCAAAATCTGTATATGGGACAAAAGGATTTTCAGCAGTTCACCATCATCCGTTATATGCTTGAGCAACTGAACATACCAACAGCGCTGAGGGTATGCCAGATCATACGTGAAGAGAATGGATTGGCTATGAGCTCAAGAAATATGAGACTCAGTAAAAGTCTGCGACAGAGAGCACATATTCTGCATGACAATCTTTTAATGGCCAAAAAACTGTTAAAGGACAAAACACCAGAATTCATAGAGAAAAAAGCACTTAAAAACCTCGATCAAAAAGATTTCAGACCAGAATATTTTAAGATTGTAGATGGATTTACTTTGAAGGAAATCAAAAACCAAAAGAGACATAAACTTGTTGTGGCATGTACTGCCGTATGGGCAAAAAATGTACGCTTGATAGATAATATGATATTAAAAGGAGATATAAATAGAAAATGAACAAAACACTAATTTCAATTCTAAAATTCCTCGTGTTTTTTGGATTTGGTGCTCTGATCCTATACTTAAGTTACCAGAATTTCAATCGTGCTTTCCTGGAAGAATGTGCATTAAAAGGAATACCCGAATCTGAATGTTCATTGGTAAATAAACTAATTGAGGATTTCAAAGGCTCAAATTTTTTCTGGCTGGCCATGGTGATCTTATCTTTTATGTTAAGCAACGTACTTCGGGCCCTGAGATGGAATCAATTACTGGAACCGATCGGGCATAAACCGAGGCTCGTAAACACGATGGGCGCAACGATGATTGGTTACCTTGCAAACCTTGGATTGCCAAGGATGGGAGAAATAATCAAGCCCGGAATTCTAACAACATATGATAAAGTACCCATTGAAGTAGGTATAGGTACTATTATCGTTGACAGAATATTGGATATCATATGCCTGGTGGTACTGATTGGTATCGCAGTTCTTCTCTCATTTAATACCTTCAAGAACTACTTTATCGAGAATTTCGATATGGACCTCACCTACCTGTTTGCTGTATTGGGGATTCTTGCAATACTGGGCATTGTTGTATTTATATTGATATTAAAACTTTTGAAAACCAAAATTGACGAAGAGAGAAAAATTCTGGTCAAAGTAAAAACGACACTGGAAGGTTTTGTTCAGGGTCTTATTTCGATAAGGGATGTAAAAAATCTACCCCTTCTCATTGTTTACAGTATCCTGATCTGGGTGCTTTATTACCTGATGACATATATCTGCTTCTTTGCATTTGGTGCAACGTCTCATCTTGGACCAATCGCCGGGCTCGTAGTTTGTGTTTTTGGTACCCTTGGAATGGTTTTCCCTTCACCGGGAGGTATGGGAAGTTATCACCTGCTGGTTAGCCAGGCATTGATAATTTATGGCATAAATAATGCCGATGCATTTTCCTTTTCAAATATCATTTTCTTTACAATTCAACTTTTTGGTGTTATCTTATTCGGAATAATATTTTTAATTATTCTTCCTCTGGTAAATAAAAAATCAAAACACATTGTCGGGTAAGATTTGCACGATTAACGATCTCAAAGTAAAACTGGATTCCAAAAGGGCCATAAATACCATTGTATTTACCAATGGCTGTTTTGATATATTACACCCTGGTCATATATTATACCTGGAAGAAGCCAAAGCCCTTGGAGATATTCTCATTGTCGGGCTTAATGAAGATGACTCAGTAAGTCGCTTAAAAGGACCGGATCGCCCAATAAATGCTTTTTAAGACCGAGCTATTATGCTTGCGGGCTTGTCTTCTGTCGACCTTGTGGTAGGTTTTTCTCAAGACACACCCCAGGAGCTGATCGAAAAAGTTTGTCCGGACATTCTTGTAAAAGGAGGAGATTATAAACTTGATGAGATTGTTGGCCGTGAGTTCGTTGAAAGCCAGGGAGGTCAGGTACAGATTATTCCATTCAAAGCAGGTTATTCCACTAGTTCCTTTATCGAAAAAATAAAAAACCTCTGAATATGAATCCAACGGTTAACGACATCCAGTTATTCCTGCATAATATCGCTCCGAATCATTTCCAGGAAAGTTATGATAACAGCGGCCTCTTGGTTGGAAATACCGGAGATGAAGTTAGAGGCATTGTAGTTTGTCTTGATTCTACCGAGGCCGTGATCGATGAAGCTATTTCATTAGGTGCAAATATGGTGGTTGCCCACCACCCTATTATATTTAGCGGTTTGAAACGAATTACAGGAAGGAATTATATTGAAAACATCGTCAGGAAAGCAATCAAGAATGACATAAATATATTTGCCATTCATACCAATCTGGATAATGTATACCAAAACGGTGTAAGCACCCACATTGCCAATAAAATAGGTCTTAAGAATATAGAGATCCTTCAGAAAAAAGAAATCAGCTATGAAGACCTGCCAACTGGATCAGGGGTTATTGGTCAGTTGAATACACCTGTAGATGAAATGGAATTTCTGCAATTCCTGAAATCTACAATGGAGACGGATTGTGTCAGGTATACCAACTTATTGGGAAAAAGTATTCAAAATGTTGCTCTCTGTGGTGGATCAGGAAGATTCCTGCTGGAGGAAGCCATCAGGCAGGAAGCAGATATTTATATTTCTGCTGATTTCAAATACCATGAATTTTTTGATGCCAACGATAAAATCCTGATTGCGGATATAGGCCATTATGAAAGTGAACAATTCACCATACAAATGCTGCATAGGATTTTGACAAATAAATTTAATACCTTTGCGACCCATTACACAAAAGTGAATACTAATCCAGTTAATTATCTTTAATTATGGCTAAGAAAACTAAAACTGTTGAAGAGAGTTTGCGGGAGTTGTTTGACCTGCAGGTCATCGATTCAAAAATTGATCAAATCAAGATACTTAAAGGTGCTCTTCCTATCGAGGTGAGGGACCTGGAAGATGAAATCGCCGGTCTCGACAAGAGGATAGCGAGGCTAAATGACCAGGTTGGTGAGATCGATACGCGCATCTCTAATCATAAAAACAACATTAAAACATCCGAGACCCTTATTGAAAGGTATAACAAGCAGTTGGATGATGTAAAAAATAACAGGGAATACGAAGCATTGACAAAAGAGATAGAACTTCAATCTCTTGAAATCCAGTTGTCCGAAAAGAGGATAAAAGAAGCAACGGTTGAAAAAGAGTTGAAGGCCGAAACCTTGAATACAACTTCAGAAAAGCTGAAGCAAAAGAACAAGGACCTGGAGCAAAAGAAAGAAGAACTGGAAGAGATCATTGTCAAGACAGACAAAGAGGAGAAAAAGCTTCAGAACAAATCAACCAAACAGCGTAAATTAATTGAAGAGCGCCTGTTGAAAGCTTACGACAAGATACGTAAAGCATACAGGAATGGACTTGCCGTGGTCACCCACAGACGAGGATCTTGTGGCGGTTGTTTCAATAGAATTCCTCCCCAGTTACAGATTGAGATTGGTATGAGAAAGGAAATCCTCGCATGCGAACACTGCGGACGGGTACTTGTAGATCATGAAATTGCTGGTATAGCAGAAGAAGAAACTGCATAAATTCCAGGAATTTATTCGAAATAAATATAAAGCCTTAGTACTTTGCTGCTAGGGCTTTTTTAATGGATTAATATTTCGATGGGAACTTCAAAAAAGTATATACTTTTTTTCATATTTCTGCTTACAGTTATTTTCCTCGATGGCCAAGGCTATTATATAGAATATGATAAAGAAAGTCGTTCCATTTATAATGACATAATCAACCTTAAACTGGATGACGCCAGAAATAAGCTGGCTGAAATTGACAAGGTTAACAATCTCAACCTGTCATATCTACACCTGGAGAATTACCTGGATTTCTTCGAACTATTTATTTCAGAAGATGAAAGTCGGTTTGATCTTTTAAAGAAAAACAAGAAGACAAGGTTAAAACAACTTGAGAACAAACTCTTGGACAATGACCCTTATAAAAGATTTGTAATTGCAGAAATTCATCTTCAATGGGCTCTCACA
>JABDPK010000058.1 GCA_013042795.1 Saprospiraceae bacterium
CCGGAAGTAAGGCCAAAAGGTTATTTGGAGATCAGAACGGTGGACGTTCCTCCCAAAGGTTGGGAATTTGTTCCTTTGATATTCTATACAGGATTATTGTATCATCAGCATACCATGAAGAAAGCGATAAACCTGCTTCTCCCTTTATCATGTGACCTGAACGGAATGATTCATGACGCTTCTTTTGGATACAAAACAGACAGCTTGTATTCTTTTGCACTGGAACTGGTTAATTATGCGATAGAAGGATATAATTGCTTACCAATAAAATTCAGGGGTGAAATTCATGTTGATCAATTGATTGAATTTAAAGAGTGTTATGTATCGAAAAAGTTATGTTTTGCGGATGACTCAATCATGAATTATTCTTCAAAATAATTTATTCTTGGTAACTTAAGGTTGATATATTTTATCAATTATAAATAACCCTGATGACAACTGAAAATCCATTAAACAAGGTGATTTCTGCTATAAAATCAGAAAGTGCTTTACCAATCGTTGTATTCGATTTAGATGATACTTTGTTTGCAACCGCACGAAGAAATCTTATAATTATTCAAAATTTTGCTGCAGATCATGGTACAGAATATCCGGATTTTGAAAAGGTGGCAAGTACCATGAAACTTTCAGATATGAACTGGAGTGTCAAGTTTGCTTTAACAGAAGCCGGATTAGCACCTGATAGTAAATCGATTGATCCATTCATAGAATACTGGGGCTCGACTTTCTTTACGAACGATTATGTGGCCTGGGATCTTCCAAATCCAGGTGCAGTAGAATATGTGAATGCCTGTCATGATGCTGGAGCTCTGATATATTATCTGACTGGTCGTGGCGTCGGTGACAGGGGCCTTAATAATGGTATGGGTCAGGGTACTACTTTGTCCCTGACCAACCGGGGGTTTCCTTTCTGGAGAGGTCGTTGTGAACTCAATCTGAAAAAATATCCAAAGCAAAAAGATTCAGAATATAAGGCAGATGCACTCAAGGATATCAAATCACTTAAAGGCAAGGTGATCGCTACTTTTGATAATGAGCCTGCCAATGCTTTTATGTTTTATAATCATTTTCCGGATGCATTTAATTTCTGGTTGAAAACAACTTGGAATCCGGATGATAATGCACCGACAGACCAGTTGATTGAAATACATGATTTTATTCATTGAAATGAAGACTTTAATTAAACCCTAAATAATTGAAAATGACAACTTACCAGTATACACTCGGTTCAGCTGAATATATGGTTCAGCTTTTCCCTAATCCTGTTTTTGCGGATAAGGATCTAGGTTTTAATACATATGCCGATGTGATTAAGCATTACACAGTAAATTCATTGGAGGCAGATGGTATTGATTTTTCAGAAGTAGATGTCCATGAACAAAACGGCATGTATGCCATCAAGATTATAGGTCATGCTTCCTTGGAAACTTTAAAGAAATTTGGGAAGAGGCATAATGAATTATTCAGTAAGGACTACGCTCAAAAAGCAATTGCAGGAGTAAGTTTGCTTAAAGAGTTGAATGTTTGGAATCCAATGGAAGGCTATTGGGTGAATAAGAACCAGGGCGATGGGCCATGCAAGTGGGCACTTTTTCCACCCCTTGGTCTGAATGTGATTGGTCAGCGTGGGATGACCTTAATGCATTATCCACCATGGGCCGTATTAACAGCAGGTACATTTGATAATGCCATGACCATGCAACGGTGGACGAGAATACTTGAAGCTGCTGGAATCAATGAAAGCGATACAAACTTTTACAAGACCTTCATCGATGTTAATCCGATTGCAGCGCCCGGGTCTGGTCAAAGTGAATATCCCAATGATTATTTTCCAATCATGATGGCTTCAGGTTTTTTTGACGGGCCAAAAGGATCAGGAAGAGACTATATCCGATCCATGATGGAAATTTATCTTTCACCACCAGATCATCCTGAAGATGCCAAGTATACCTTGCCATTGCTTATATGCGGGTCTCCATTATATGACCCGCAGGCACCAGGATGGTTCAGAGCAGCATATACAGATATTCTGCCGCAGGAAGATAATATACCCCAGGTCAATGTATTACAAACAGGGAAATTTAAAATATATCCGGATTCAGAAAAAGAGACGCCATACATGATTTGCAATCATATGATTGCAGCAGGCGTTACAGGTAAATGCACCAATGATCCGGCTTCCATTCCAGATATCAGGCAATACGAAGCCCAAGATCTTGTGGCAGCGACCTTTCTGAAATTATATCATGACAACCCTAGTATAGATCCTGCAGATGCCAAAAAACAAGCATGTCAAAGATGGTTCGGAAATGATAAAGGCTATGTTAAACCAAATCCTCCAGACTCAAAGGATAAGGCCTTGATCTGTGCATTGGCCCAGGTGGACCTTTTCTTTGTACCGACACCTACACCACATCCTAAATATACTATGGAAGAGGCGTTAAAGAGGTGTGCCGGAGCTGATCCGCTTGATGATCCCTGCGCTTGTGGCATAAAGCCTGATGGACCAAAAGGGGATGAAATAGATTGTAGCTAAAAAATAAGGAGAAAGTCATGAGAGGCTTTTTCCTGCATATTTTCAGAGGGATGGAGGTTATTTCATAGTGTGTCAATAATTACAAAATTTGATTGACTGTTAATAGGTCGAATTACTTTGATTAACATCAAACGAATGATTGACATCTCTCTTTATATAATGAGAGCTTGCTCAGAACCTATTAAATTGTCTACATTAGGACATATTTCTCTTGTATGAAAAATCTCATCAAACGCATCAACCTGGAAAAGGTGTTTAATGTATATCCCATTTCATTTGGGCTTGCAATTATTACTTCTTTGTTTTTGTTATTTCTGTCAGAGGAATTGGTAGCCCGGACATCACTTTCTTACAGTTATGCTGTGAGATTGACATGGGTGTTTTCTTTGCTGTTTCCATGTGTTTTATTATTCGAAATCCTGGCCGAAAAATCAAACAAAAAGAACTGGATCTACCTGGGGATATGTGTTTTGATTGGCCTATTATATTTTTTTTACCTTCCACAGTATCCTTCAATTCGTGAATTTATCAGGCATTTGGTTTTGATCGGTGTGATCCATTTTCTGATCATACTGGTCCCCTATATAAAGAGCAATGAAAGTGATTCATTCTGGCATAATTTCATCTATAGCCTGATGCTCTTTCTGGAAGCGACAATATTCACACTCTTCCTGATGGGGACTTTGACCCTGGCCATTGTGGCTATTACTGAATTGTTTGGCGTGGAGTGGGGTGATTTCAAGATTTATCAGAACCTGGTAATCGTTTTGATTGCTGTCTTTCATCCGTTATATGCCTTGTCAAGATTTAGATCTTCTAAAGAAAGAAACAGTTACGTATTACCCCAGGTCGTGAATATTTTTTCATCAAAAATCCTGTTTCCGGTAGTTTTGCTCTATGCCGCTATTCTTGCTGCTTATATGATTAAGATCCTTCTGGAGTGGACCTGGCCAAATGGTTGGATTTCATCGATGATCCTCTGGTTTGCTGTTTTGGGCACTGCTGCATTTGCGTTTATCAGGTATAAGACAGAAAGCTTAAACAGAATTGAACTTATATACAGACAATGGTATTTCCCTTTCCTCTTTATGTGTACCATCGTTTTATCGATGGCAATCCGTCTTCGGGTCCTTGACTATGGTATAACAGAACCACGCTATATTGTCATGAGCCTCGCTTTTTTCTTATTTGTTATTTCACTATACTTTAGTTTTAGCAAGGCAAAGGACCTTCGAGCCGGCTTATATTTATTTGCAGTAAGCGCACTTTTTATTGTTTTTTCTCCCTGGAATGTTTTTGATATCCCGGTAAAGTCCCAGTTAAGCAGGATGACGAAATTGCTCAATGCTGAAGTGAAAGATAATATTGGACTTTCTCAAATACTCTTGTTTCTGAACCAAAGAAATGCACTTGATGAATTAAATAGTTTGGACGGTTTCGAAGATCTTGTTGAAAGTCCTTCAGATGAGGTGAAGCTTGAAACGATGCTCATTTATCGTGGAGAATATCATGATTATAACAGGTATGATAATCTTCTGACTATCGCAGAAAATCTAGGGTTTAAATATGAGCCATACCGGGTCATCAACGATTTCATTCATTTCAATTTTAATACGAACCTTAAACAGGAATTGGACGTATCGGGGTATCGTCAAATGGTGATGATCAATAGCAGAATAGAAAAGGATACTGATTCCGGACCAGTTTACCTCTCCACAGATAAGGCCAAGCTCGTATTGAACCTGTCAGTTCTGGATTCCATTCCTGTCAAGGAGGTATTCAATGCCCAGGTACCTTCAAATTATGATGTCAGGAATCAGCCATACCAGACATACAGCTATAATATAGATACCATTGAGTATGATTTCTATTTCAAGAATTACAGGGGATGATTCAATGATGACGAAATGCTGATTGAATACTTCGAAGGTTTCTTATTGATCAGGTAATTCTCTCTGAGACTAAACTCCGGATATG
>JABDPK010000065.1 GCA_013042795.1 Saprospiraceae bacterium
GATATCAAGGATAAGTGGGGGATGCCTACGCTGACCTTTGATTGTGAAATAAAAGAGAATGAAAAAGCCATGCGCAAGGATATGCAGGAACAGGCTGCTGAAATGTGCGAAAAGGCAGGTTTAAAGAATGTTAGGCCTTGGGAAAACAGGTATGCCATTGGACTAGGCATACATGAGATGGGAACAGCACGGATGGGGCGTGATCCTAAAACATCCGTCCTGAATGAATGGAATCAAATACACGCTGTCAAGAATGTTTTTGTTACAGATGGGGCATGTATGACCTCTGGTGCATGTGTTAATCCATCTTTAACTTATATGGCACTTACAGCAAGAGCTGCTGAGTATGCTGCCAAAGCTTTGAATAATAATGAAATATGATATTGACAAATGAATAGAAGAGAATTACTGAAAACCTCCTCTTTATTATTAGGATATACAGTGACCGGGAGCACTGCAATTGCGGTATTAAACGGATGCAGTGCAGATACTTCTGCTGATTGGGCTCCGGTAAATTTTGATATTGATCAATTCAAATTGGTATCTTCTATCGCGGAAACAATAATTCCTGCTACAGAGACGCCGGGAGCTATTGATGCAGGCGTAGACAGATTTATAGATGCGCTTATGACGGCATTCGATGAAAGCGAGGTTTTAAATTACAAAGAGGCAATTTTGAAAATTGAAAATATATCAAATGAGAAGTTTAAGCAATCATATACCAAATGCAATAAAGATCAGAGGCATCAAATCCTGGATACTTTAATAAATGGCACAACAAGTGATAAGCAGGCTTTTCAAAAGATCAGGGAAACTGTCATTGTCGGATTTTGTATTTCAGAAATTGGAGCAAACCAGTTTTTGAATTATGACCCGATACCGGGCGCTCCATATCAAGGTTGCGTGGACTTCAATAATGTCGGTAAGACCTGGGCATTAGCAGATGATAACATCAAGGATATATTCATTCATTAACTACAAACACAAAACACTATGGAAAATGGTATTAACTGGTTACCGATGATCGTAGCGGCATTCATACCGCTTGTTCTTGGGGCAATTTATTATGGACCTCTTTTTGGTAAACCATGGATGGCCTCGCTTGGATATACAGAAGAGGACCTGCAAGGCGCAAACATGCCTTTAATTTACGGGGTTGCACTTGTACTTGCATTTTTACTTGCTATGGGAATCAATTTTAATATTGAATTATCTCACAAAGAATGTAGTGATGCTGGAGATGTTATTTATGGCAGCTTCCACACATTCAAGCATGGAGCATTACATGGATTTTTCACATGCCTGTTTTTGGCGATACCAGTATTGGTAACCAACAGTTTATTCCAAAGGAATAGCTGGAAAAACATTCTTATTAACGCCGGATATTGGTTTATCGCCTTTTCATTGATGGGAGGATTGGTTGATGCCTGGAATTAGTAAAAAAGAATTGAAATAAAAAACTAGTGAGATGGATTACCTTGTCCATCTCCCTTTTTATTTATGTTAATTGGAACCTCCTCCACCATTATTGCACCCATCTATAAAAGCCTCAAAGACAGAACCTGCTTTCACCTCAAATGAAGGATTTAAGATTATTTCAGAAGCGGCATCATAATCGACAGTAGCGGCACTTTCGATAATTTGATCAGATATTATCGAACCAGATGTTTCGTAATCGGCTGTTCCATTCACTGTGCCACCCAGAATCCACATAGACGGACATGTTGTATCATCATTTATTATAGTAGCTGTCCCGGATCCATCCAGAATCGATACACCTGAAGGGACATTGCTGAGTTCAATTGTAAAACTTTCGTCAACTTCATCAATAATATCTCCGTTTATAATTATGTCTATGGTCGTTGTTAATTCTCCGGCAATTATAGTGACAGGAACAGAATCTAATCCAACATAATCATTATCAGAGACAGAAGCAGATCCGTCCATAGTACTCACGTTGAAGGTCAGGGCATTATTAAGTGTTGTATTGATACTGGCGGTAAAAGTGAATATAGTTGTACCAGAATTTCCTTCATTTCCTATTACATCATTGATAGACAGTTCGGGCAATAAACAAATATCATTTGGATTTCCGGGAGTACCCAGATCTCCTAATCCAAATGGAGAAATGCTGGCGCACCAATGAGATCCGGTATCATTGTCTAAACTGTTCAGTTTTGTTGGGTCCAGGCACATGCTTGCACCATTTGGATCCGGAAAATCAGGTCCACCATCATATTCTACCCTGTCAATTTCAATCGGTATTCCATTTGGGTCACAGGTCAGGATAATCTCATCATCACTATTTCCCAATGTGATTCCTGAATATTCATAGTCTAGGAATACACCACCATTGGTTGTCATATCACCATTCTTTCCAAGGACTAAATATGATCCAGCTTGAATATTCAAAGGTGCATTATTGCTTATAATATGGCTGTTACTACCGGCATCACTGATTTCCCAACCCTCAATATCAATCACTGAACCGCTTGTATTATACAGTTCAAACCATTCTCCATTCGAGTCATTGACGGCATTCGGGTTTTGCATAATTTCTGATATAATAATATCACCCATCGCAGGACATTGTCCGAAACCGATTTTGGTCAGGAGCATGATCAACAAAATTGTAAGATATGATGGAGTTTTAATTTTTCGCATGATCTGATATGTCAATAGTTTTGGTTATTAATTCTGATTAGTTTTTATGAAAAGAATCAATCCTTCTTTCAACTTTTCTATCTCTTTCTCATGCTGATCTATTTGGGATGCCTGTTCATTGACAGCACCAATTAAAATACTTATGAGGGCATTGTAATTGAGAGATTTATACCTACCACCGTCCTTGTAATTTGTTGATGTAACAATAGAAGGAATAATTTTTTCTACTTCCTGTGCCAGTAATCCATATTGAATCGATTCTGAGAGATTAAGCTTGATATATTTTTCATTATCGAATCTGTAAGTCACGGGATTAAGTTTTGATAGGAGAGATTGAGCATTTATGATCGATTGCAAGTCTATTTTGAGTCTTTCATCTGACAAGCCAAATATTTGACCTGACACAGCCAAATCACCATTGAAGTTCAGGATATCTGTTATGCTCACCGTGGTATTCCCTGGTACTGTCCCACTACCATTAAATATTCCATTTCCATCTGCATCACCCTGGCAATCGAGCGTATCATAAGAACCGTCGTTATTTGTGTCTTCTGCAGGATCATTGACTCCATTGCCGTTGGTATCCCAGCAATGGATACCATCATTACCATTTGTTCCATCAATGCCATCAACTCCGTCTGTTCCATCCATGCCATTGATCCCGTCGATACCCGGTGGACCTTGTGGACCCGGTGGTCCCTGGGCGCCATCTGTACCATCGATTCCGTCGGCACCCTGGCAGTCGAGGGTATCATAATATCCGTCGTTATTTGTGTCTTCAGCAGGATCATTGACTCCATTGCCATTGGTATCCCAGCAGTGGATGCCATCTAGTCCGTCTGTTCCATCAACTCCATCTGTTCCATCAATGCCATTGATCCCGTCGATACCCGGTGGACCTTGCGGACCCGGTGGTCCCTGGGCGCCATCTGTACCATCGATTCCGTCGGTACCCTGGCAATCGAGGGTATCATAAGATCCGTCACTATTTGTGTCTTCAGCAGGATCATTGACTCCATTACCATTGGTATCCCAGCAATGGATGCCATCTTCTCCGTCAGTACCATCGAGACCATCTGTACCATCTATTCCATCGATCCCATCAGCTCCATCAATTCCGTCTATTCCATCAATGCCATTGATCCCGTCGATACCTGGTGGACCTTG
>JABDPK010000074.1 GCA_013042795.1 Saprospiraceae bacterium
GTTCCGATATTCCCGGAACCAATAATGGCAACCGCTGTCTTTTTTTCTGACATAAAAGAAATTACAAGATTATAAAATGCTGATTTCGACAGGATCCAAACCCTCGATATCAAGCCTTACAATATCACCTGACTCAATATCTACAAATTTCCCCAATGCTCCGGACAGGATGATTTCCCCTGCCCTCAGGGGTTTCTTCAATTCTACCATTTTGTCTGCAAGCCAAACCATCGCATTCAGGGGATTATCCATGCATCCAGACCCTTTACCTGTAGATGCTGTCTCCCCATTTAGTGTTAAGGTCTTTTCACAATTTTCCAGATCGAATCCATGAACCGATCTTTTCATTTCGGAAATAACATAATAAGCAGCTGAGGCATTATCTGCAATAGTATCAGTGATTTTAATTTTCCAATCCCTGATACGGCTGTCTACAATCTCAATCGCTGCAGTGATATAATCAGTCGCCTCAAGGATGTCAGACCAATCATGCTTATTCTTTGTGAGATCTTTTTTTAACATAAAAGCTATTTCGCCTTCTGCTTTGGGACGAAGCATTCGATGACGCTCTATAGATCCATTATTTGTGATTAACATATCATCAAACAAAATTCCGAAATCAGGCTGATCAACACCAAGTTGTTCCTGGACAGCAGTCGAGGTCAGTCCTATTTTCTTTCCGACTATCCTTGCTCCCTGGTTTATCCGATATTCAGTATTCATATCCTGGATGGAATATGCCATTTCAATATCATCGTTACCGATTAATTGACTAACAGGATCGATGGCTTTAACTTCACGTTCAGCGTTTCTCAGACGTTCTGAAATTGTATTATTATCAGCTTTCAAAGTATCATTCATTGATGTCTGGTAAAGATATCAACATTTACCCACTTTGAGAATCTTCCATTTATTCTTATGTTAGGATCAAAATACCGTACAATTACGTTGCAGTTATCCATCGTTAAATTCATAATCATCTCAATACTGTTTATCCCAATCACTGATATTTCAGCCCAAAAGGATAAAATCAACTTCCAGTATTCACTGACAAAGGCTTTAAGGATGGCTGTCAAGCAGGATAAGCATATTTTCGCTTATGTCCATACAGATTGGTCAAATCCCTGCCAGGAGATGGAAGAGTCGACTTTTCGGGATTCGGTCATGATCAGAGAACTTAATGAGAATTTCATAAACCTGTCGATAGATATTACCCGTAACAGGAAATTCAGTGAAAATTACAAGGTATTGGTATTCCCGACAATTCTATTGATCGATAAATATGGAAATGCTTTCCTGAGATTTGTTGGTTATAAAGATGTCAGGGGCCTTTTGTTCAACCTGGATAAGATAAAGTCTCAAAACAGGTACCTGAGACAAGATCTGGATTCACTGGCCAATACACTCAATTCCAGCAACATTCTTAGTTCGATAGATTCTATTGAATTTTACAGGGATGATTTTTCTGCCAAAAACCTGATTAAGAAATACCTGGATAAAAACCGTAATTGGGATGATTCTGTACATATGATCCTGATTAAAGACTATTTCAACCTTGATAAAAAATACCTGAAATATATTTCAAGACATCATAAGGTGTTTTACGAAAGATTTGACGAGCTGAGTATCAAGGAGAATATTGCTTTTCATGTGTTTATCAATTCATTGAAGAAAGATGCAAGAGGCAGACCGGTATTTAACTTCAGGCCTGTAAAGCGTTGGTTCAAGAGACATAAAATGGATGATATTGACAAGATGGAATCTTTTGTAATGATTAAATATCTTTTATGGGGACGAGGCCCATCTGTTAAGTATTCTGTAAACCTGCTCAAAAACTATCCCGAAACTTCTGATGAGAATGTCTTCTTTGCCTCTGTAATCCGCCTGTTGATCTCAAAAAACCGGCGAACTCCTGATTACGAGGAGCTGATTAGTTCTATCAGATCAACACTTGACAAGGATAGTTCTTTCTGGAAATATGATGCGCTGTCGCTCCTTTATTATAAAATGGGTGAAGATTCCAAAGCAGAAAATGCTATAATTCTTGCCAAAGCACGTGCAAGGGATATAGGCGAAGACTATGAACCTACCTTACCACTGATCAAGGATAAGATAGAGCGTTAGGGTGCCACATTTGGTGGTAGTTTATGGGTTCAGGAGTTTAGGAGTTTAAGAATTGAAAAAGTACTTGCCATTTTAACAGTATAGTATCACTGGAAAGGTTTATTGAATTTCGTATTCTTCGTATTTACTGTCCTTTATCCTATTAAATCCCTTTGCAGACGCCGTCCGCCGAAGCGAGATTATTATCAATCCCATTAGGTATATTGAAAAAAAAGCTCGACTTCGCACCATCTATTTTGATGCTTCGTCGAGCGAATATTATGCATCTATTCTCCCAATGAAATTCCTCTATCTTTTCCTTCTAATCTATTAAAATCCCATTGCGGACTCCGTCCGCCGAAGCGAGATTATCATTATTTCCATTAGGTATACTAAAAAAAAAGCTCGACTTCGTACCATCAATTATGGTGCTTCGTCGA
>JABDPK010000075.1 GCA_013042795.1 Saprospiraceae bacterium
ATACCATACATCTGGTCACTCACTTTCTGAATATTAACTTTCTCTTTAATTAGATAAGCTTTTTGTTCTTCAATAGTTTTTGATTTGTCAGGTTTGAATTGGGCCATCCATGACATCATGGCTTCATCAGCATCTTCTATTCCTTTTATCATTGCTAATGACTCTTCATTATTTCCGGAGATTTTCCTGATTTGTCTCTTCAGTTTATTCAGTGTTGACATCTCAGGCATAACTTCATCATGAATAACCATGACTTCATCAAATAATTTCTGAACTTCCGGATTTTTAGAATTTGTCTGGCAGGATACTGCTGCTGCAAGAATGATAAATAATAAGGATATACGCATAATTAAAGAACATCTTTTAATTAAAAATGTTAACAAAAATAAACTGATTGTTATAATTAATTGAACATATTCTGAAAGCATTCCAACAGCATACAAAATAAATGAAGAGAGCAATTCATTGGTTTAGAAATGACCTCAGGCTTCATGACAATGAAGCCTTATCAGAAGCCATCAAGAATAACGATGAAGTGATTCCAATATATATTTTGGATCCAAGGATCTTTTCGGGTAAAACATCGTATGGATTCCATAAAACAGGTCCATACAGGCTAAAATTCATCCTGGAATCCTTATCAGATCTCAGGAAACAACTCAAAGAACATCAAACAACACTATATATCAGGGAGGGCTTGCCTGAAGTTATAATTCCACAAATAACCAGGCAATTTAATGTCCAGAATATCTATTGCAACAGGGAGAGAACAAAAGAAGAAGTTGAAGTACAGGATGCTCTTGAAAAAAAATTGTGGTCTATAGGTAGGGAAGTCCGATACTACCGCGGCAAAATGCTATATCATACTGCGGATCTTCCTTTTCCGGTTACACATTGCCCAGATAGTTTTTCTGTGTTCAAAAAGGAAGTAGAACGTATTGTGAATATCAGGGAACCTTTAAATTTTCCTGCAAAACGCATGCGTGAATGTAGCATAGAGATGAAAGAAGGTCACATTCCTGATATTTCATACTTTGGGTTTTCAGACCAAAAAACAGAAAAAGGGCTGTCCTTTACCGGGGGAGAAACTGAAGGTCTTATACGACTGGAATATTATATATGGAAATCCAAAAGCATCCAGTCCTACAATCAGAATAAATTCCGTATGCTTGATATGGACTATTCCAGTAAACTGAGTCCCTATCTTTCACAAGGCTGTATATCTCCGAAATTAATTTATCATGAAATACTGCGATTTGAAAAGGAGTACGGGAAAAATGACTCGACGGCATCGTTAAAGCTTGAATTACTCTGGAGAGATTTTTTCAGATTAATGGGCAAAAAACATGGCTCAAGGATTTTTAGAATTAAAGGTACCGGTGAAAGAAATCCTCCTTCTACAAAATATGATCATTCCTTCTTCCTGAAATGGAAAGAAGGTAAAACCGGTGTGCCCTTCATTGATGCCAATATGAAAGAGATGAACCAAACTGGTTATATGTCAAACCGGGGCAGGCAAATCGTCTCCTGTTTTCTGGTCAATGATATGGAAATGAACTGGATTGCAGGAGCTGAATATTTTGAATCCATGCTTATTGACTATGATCCTTGCAGTAATTATGGAAATTGGAATTATATAGCCGGTGTCAGTGCCACCTCAAAAGATAACCCTAACTATTATGTACCGTCACAGGCCAGGAAATACGATCCGCAAGCCGACTATATTAAATACTGGCTCCCTGATTTGAAACCAATCGATCCCAGGTTATTGTTTAATCCTTTTGAAAACCGATCAAGTGTAGCCCTGAGCAAAGCCCGGTATACACAGCCTTGTGATCTCATCAGGAATTGGTGATTTTTCTTTGAAATAAACTTCCGCTATTAATGTACAAAAGCGGGAGTATGACGATTAAACCTCCAATACCGGCATATCTGAATATCATGGAAAGTGTTGGCCAGTCATTGATAACTTCATTTGCCACAGGTAGCGACAAAAGTACAAGGCAAATGGAGAACGCCAATCTGGAGGCGAGACTTTGCAGAGAAAAATAGGAAGCACGGTGATCTTTTCTTACCCTCGGTGCAATTTCTGCGTTTAAAGGCGCTACTGTCAGTGACATGGAGAAACTCCTGAGCATGAGAAGAATGATAAAGCCAGGGTGAAGCGCCAGTGAAAGGAGAACGATAATAGAGAGCTGAATGAATACGGATGCCGCACATACTTGCTTTAATCCGTACTTGTTTGTCCATTTGATACTTTTCCCGGCAGCATAAGCTCCAAATACCCTGGTAATCGCAAAAAGAATCCCGGATACAATGGCTGTATTCATAGCAAACTGTTCAAGTTCAAGGAGATTGAGGTAAGGCTGGTAAAATTCATATGGGATATGAGCAAGAATGTAAACTCCAACAGAAAACACAAATATCCACCTTAGTTCCGGCACTTTGAAGTAACTGAGGACTTTTATAAACTGGCTTTCGCCCGATTTATGCTGTATTGTGATTTCTTCTTTTGGTTCAGTAAATAAAAGGCACAATATAAATGCCGGCACCATAAAAATAAATGAGGCTATATAAGTGATCTTCAAATCTATTGCGCCTGCAAAACCACCAAGGAGTACTGCAAAAGCGCCTGTATATTGCAGCAGACTTTGAACCCTGGCTTCTCTTTGTGGGTATTCGGATTCAAGGCCTTGTTCTTGCAGTGATTCAAAATAAAAGGAGGTATTCGTGCCTGACATAAATGAAATGCCACCAGCAAGGAAAAGCTGTGCAACAATCAGCGAATTGAAATCTGGGCTAATAAAACCGAAAATACTGTAACTGACCAGGAAAGAAAGAGAAGAAAGAATCAGTGTAATCTTGCGACCTGCATAATCAGAAAACATACCACTTGGTACTTCAAGTATGACTACGGAAATATAATATATCGACTCGAGGAGAATGACATCTTTGATTTCAAGGTGATCATTAAAATAAAGGAAGAAGACAGGCAACCATGCCATCATTGAAACCAAAGACCTATAGACAGGATAAAACTTTGTATTGAAAGATTCTGAATTATTCAATGTCTTCAACAACTTTGCCGTCGACCATTTCCAGGCGCCTGTCACTTAATGCTGCGAGTTCCTGGTTATGGGTAACAATTATAAATGTCTGACCCAGTTCTTCTTTTAGATTAACAAATAGATTATGCAGTTCTGTGGAAGTCTCAGTATCCAGGTTACCGGTTGGTTCATCTGCAAACACTAAGAGAGGATTATTCACAAGAGCCCTGGCTACGGCGACACGCTGTTGTTCTCCTCCTGATAATTCATTGGGTTTATGCTCGAGGCGTGCACTTAAGCCAAGATAATCAAGCAGTTTTTCGGCCTCCTTGAAAGCATACTTCCTTGATTTCCCATTAATCAATGCGGGGATTCCTACATTTTCAAGAGCAGTAAATTCGGTAATCAGATGATGAAATTGAAAAACAAATCCAATTTTTTCATTCCTGAACTCAGCCAATTGAGAATTATTTAGTCCGGAAACTTCAATGCCCCCGATCACAACTTTTCCTTTGTCTGGTTTATCAAGTGTGCCGAGAATATGCAACAATGTTGATTTACCCGTCCCTGATTTTCCAACAATCGATGTGATGCTTCCTTTGTCTATAGAAAGATTGACTCCCTTCAGGACTTCAAGGTCATCAAAAGACTTCCAGATATTCTCTCCTTTCAACATGTAGCTAAGCTATTAAATTAATATCAATTAATAAGAATATTGACTTCCATCTAGTGCTGTTAGCTTAACAATTATCAATAAATTTATGGCAAATGAGAATACTCCAATTATGTAAAAAATTTCCTTATCCTTTGAAAGACGGCGAATCGGTTGCTGTTCATGCCATGAGCAGGGGATATGTAAAAAATGGTTGTAAGGTTGGACTTCTTGCGCTTAACACATCTAAGCATTTTGTTCAGTTTCATGAACTCCCGGAGGCCATGTCCCACTTCAGTTTTGTAGAATCAATCTTTATTGATACATCTGTTAATCCAATTCATGCCTTCTTCAATCTGTTCACCGATAAATCCTATAATATTGAAAGATTTGACCTGGATCGTTTTCATCAAAAGCTAAAAGTTGTCATCGATGAATTTAAACCGGATATCGTCCAGATAGAATCATTATATATGGTTCCATATATTGCTTCCATACGAAAGTATTGCAATGCTTTTATTTCCATGCGATCGCATAATCTTGAATTTGAAATTTGGCAAGACCTAGCCAAGGGAAGTAAAAATCCCTTGAAGAAATGGTATTTCAATCTGTGTGCAAAGAGGTTGAAAAAATACGAGACAGAAAATTTTGGCATGTATGATACATTGATCCCTATCAGCGAATCGGATTATAACAAGTATCAACAATTAAAATATAAAGGACCATTTTGCGTATCTCCTGTAGGACTGGATACAAGCAGGTATTCATCTGAATACACCACCAGCAAATCCTCCCTGAGACTTGGTTATATCGGTTCACTTGACTGGATTCCCAATATTGAAGGTGTAAGTTGGTTTTTTGAAAACGCATGGAGCCTGATCAAGGAGAAATACCCACATGTTGAATTTCACCTTGCAGGCAGAAACGCTTCCGAGAATTTTAAAAACACCTTACCTTCAAATGTGAACTTTCACGGGGAAGTCGGAAATGCTGTCGATTTCATAGCTGGTCTTGATGCAGTGATCGTACCACTATTTTCAGGAAGTGGAATCCGGGTCAAAATTCTGGAAAGTATGGCAATGGGCAAAATCGTTCTTTCTACGTATAAAGGGTTTGAAGGCATAGGGGTAGAAGACGGAAAAAACGGGTTTGTTTTTGATTCAAGCAATGACATTATTCATGCCATTGAAACATGCATAAATGATGTGCCCAGGAGAAAAACAATCCAGAAAGAAGCACTGATGCTTGTAAGGGAAAAATTTGATTTCAGTGTTTTGGCAAAACGAACAATTGATCATTATAATCAACTGCTTAATCAAAGAGAATAGAACAAATTTGAAATTACTTATACTCACATCAAGATTTCCTTATCCCCTTGATAAAGGTGACAAACTAAGGATATACTACCAGGTCAGGGAGTTAAGCCAATACTTTGAAATTATCCTGGTTTCAATTACAGATAAGATTCCTGACAAGGAAGAATATGCCGAACTAGCTCCTTACTGTAAATCAATTTACCCCATTAAGCTGGGCAGAATCAGGAGCGCTGCAAATACACTTTGGTCCATAGTCAGTATAAGTAAACTGCCTGCGCAATGCGCTTATTTCTATTCAGATATTATCAGGAATAAGATTGGCAGTATAATATCAGCAGAAGCTCCCGATCATATATACTGCCAGTTATTGCGCACATCTGAATATATCAAAGGTTTAAACATTCCAAAAACCATGGATTTTATGGATGCTTTTAGCACCGGTGCTTCTATGAGGGCAGATAAAGGTCATTTAATTCAAAGGTGGTTTTGGAAAAGGGAAGCAAGCTTATTAAGGAAATATGAATCAAGTATTTCTAAGGAATTCGACAACCTTACGATTATCAGCAGACTGGACAGAGACCGTCTAAAGGATATAGAAAATATACAGGTTGTTAATAACGGAATTGATGCACGGTTCTTTATCGAGGAAAAAGCCGAGGCGCAATACGATGCTGTATTCGTTGGAAACCTCGGTTATTACCCGAATGTCAGGGCTGTCGGGTACATTTCAGAATATATCTTACCTGCCTACGAAGCCAGCTATAAAAAATCATTGAAGGTCAATATAGTAGGACCAAACAGTTCAAATGTCAAAACCTGGGAAAGTAACCATCTGAATATTGGAGGTTGGTATGATAATGTCATAGACGGTTTCTGCTCAGGTCGTATATTCCTGGCGCCACTATTTGAAGGTATTGGCCAGCAAAATAAAATCCTGGAAGCAATGGCTATTGGAATACCTGTTGTAACAACTCCTGATGTTGCCAAAGCCCTGGGAATGGAACATGGAAATCAATTACTGGTTGCCAATACAGCAAGGTCATTCAGTGATTGTATACACCAATTCTTAACAGATAAAGATTTCACCGGCGGAATGATGGACAGAGCTCGCCGTTTTGTCAGTCTGAATTATGAATGGCATGCCGTATGTCAACCATTAATAAAACTTATCC
>JABDPK010000087.1 GCA_013042795.1 Saprospiraceae bacterium
AGCACAAATACCACAACCAACGCATGATGCCCGCACGATATTCTGACCTTTTTGTGCATAAGCACGTACATCAATACCCATTTCGCAATACGTAGAGCAGTTCCCGCATGATATACATTGTCCTCCATTGGTCGTGATCCTGAACCGACTGAATAATTTCTGCTGAACTCCCAGGATAGCAGCCATCGGGCATCCATAGCGACACCATACACGACTACCCATCAAGGGATAAAAACCGACTCCGATTACTCCTGAAAATGCAGCACCGATAAGAAATCCATACCAGCTGCGTAATGTATAAAAGTTTATGAACAAGGCATTGCCACTTCCGGTAAAATAATTAATCAGAACAGCAAACCAGGCTAATCCCATAATCAGCGTAAATATTTGGAGAGCTTTTGTATCAAGATTTTGTTTAAATGGTTTGATGAACCAGCTAAGCAATACCAGTACCAGAATAATAACTGATAAAATAAGCAGGAAGCCGGTTTTATTCAGCCAATAACCGGAAGGATTATTATGAAAAAAACTATAAGCGACACCAATGGTCATCAGGAAAGAAAATACCAGCACCAGGTGAATCATCCATCGCTCAATTTGCCAGGCTTTTAAAGATTTATCAGATAATTGACGGAAGGGATCTCCTGCAGTTTCAGCCAGTCCACCACATCCACAGACCCACGAACAATACCATCTTTTACCGTAGAGGTATGTTAATATTGGTGAAATAATGAAAATCATCAATACGCCCAATACCAGCATCCAAAAGCCGAAGGAGCCGCTGCCCAGTAGTGCTTTAATATTCCACTCATCAAAAAAATAATAATTGAGTGGCCACATATTCTTCATGTCATTATATGGATAGTTCAACTTTTGAAGGAATTCAGGAATTAAAAAAGCAAATCCCAACTGGAAAAACATGACACTGCATGTCCTGAAGACCTGGTACCTGTTATGCCTGTATTTCCAAATGAATCGTATTCCGAAAATGATAATGGCGACAGTGTACAGGACACCATAAACAAACCATTGAGAAGCCGGTGTTCCTTTTAACAGCATTGATAGAGGATCAAAAAATGCCACCAGTCCTGTATTGCCGTTACCTGAGAGCCCTATTAAAGCCGGAAACCAATAGAGTAATACATAAAATATCGTTACCAACACCCCAAGTATCCACCCCCACAATCCTCGATTTGTCAGGCTCCGTTGCCATATTCCGTCATTCCTGATACCCTCGTGTTTTACCAAAAAAGTTCGCCATGAAAATAAAATGACTCCAACTGAAATCAGTAGAAGTGAAGAAGTCAAATAACCAGGGGTCATAATATTCTGAATATCCAGACAGGCAAGCATCATCACTAATACGCCCGCCAAACCAAGAGCTACCGAAATTTTCTGGATGATATCGTAACCCGGAAGATCCGGATTGGCAAACGACATGCTTTTATATACTTTATCTGCCATATTTATTTATTTAGAAACTCAATGGTTGCATTCGAAGATCTCTGATTTTCAACTTTGAGTTCGATACCTTGCAATTCCCTGTATTTATTTATCAATTCTATTTCATAGGAATTATGGAATTCAGGGTTGAAATCTGCCAGTGCCAGGTTGGAAATGACTTCCTTGATATTTGTTTTTTCTTTCAGCCATTTCTCGCAGACTTCATGCCTGAATCTGATTCCTAATAGATTGAATCCCAGTATATCTTCTGTTTCACTGTCATATACCAGTCGAATCAGTCTTTCTTTTTCCCTGTCCTGCCATACTACGGACGCATGATTATCAGGAGGAAGAGGTAAAACAGTACCATATACCTGGTATTCGATATCAAGGAATTTTGCAGAATTGAACCAAATACCTGGATCATAAGGCTTTTTATTGCCACATATATTTTTGGATACACTTTCTCCCATCATTCTTCCGGTATACCATACAGCTTCAATTGACCTTCGCCCTTCAACAGGATTTCGAACCTGTGCGCAATCTCCTATGGCATATACATCGTCAATATTTGTCTGAAGGTACTCATCCACCAGGATCCCTTTATCTATTTCCAATTTGGTTGATTTCAAAAAATCTACATTTGGACTTACACCCGCAGTTAATCCTACATAAGCACATTCTACCTTTTCTCCGGTCTCTTTAATCGTGACGGCACATGCCTTTCCTTTTTCATCACCTATGATTTCCTCAAGGTTCACACCGAGCCGAAGATCTATATGATGTTTTCTTATATGCCTGCTGATCATTTCAGCCTCTTCTTCCGGTAATACATTATTCCAATAACTGCTTTCCCTGACGAGCATGGTTACGTCAATATTGCGTGATCTGAACATTTCCGCCATTTCGATGCCTATCAGTCCACCTCCAACGACAACTGCATTTTTTAAATCTTTTGAATGGATTTCCATTTGCTCAAGATCCTGTAATGAATAGAGTCCATGGACCGCTTCCAGCTCCTGGCCAGGCCATCCGAATTTATTCGGACTTGATCCTGTGGCTATGATAAGCTTGTCATAGTTCTCGGTTATCCCTGATCTTAGCTTCAATAGTTTTTGACTGAAGTCAATATTGTTAACGTGGTCCAAATTCAGTTCAATCCTGTTCTTTTTCCAGAACCACTCCTCGTATGGTTGGGTATCCGCTTGCCTCA
>JABDPK010000045.1 GCA_013042795.1 Saprospiraceae bacterium
CATCTGGCCTGTACAGATACCTGCTTGGTGACGTCATCAGATTCGTCTCATTAAATCCAGTTAAAATTAAAGTTGTAGGTCGAACTCATGAACAGATCAATACTTTTGGAGAAGAACTAAGCAAGGCAAACGTGATGAATGCTCTTGAATTGACCTCCAAAGAAATCGATTTCAGGATCAGGGAATTCACCATTGCTCCAAAACCAATGACAATTGAAGAAGGAGGAAAACATGAATGGTTTATCGAATTTATCAAAGCTCCAATAAACCTGAGTGAATTTGAAGAATTACTTGATTCAAATTTGAGAAGAATCAATTCAGATTATGATGCAAAAAGAAAACACGTCAAGGCACTTGGCCCGCTTGAAGTTAGAGTCATGCCAGAGCATACATTTCGTCAGTGGTATAAGTTGAAAAACAAGTTCGGAGGCCAGAATAAAATCCTGAGGTTAAGCCAGGACCGCACAATAGCAGATGAGTTGTTAAAAATAATATCATAATCAGATTATGGAATTTTCGAAAACGACTGGCAGTATACTTTATTATGCTTTAGATTTGGAATAATAATGTATTCCGGGATGACATCAATCCCTTTATTGATATGGAGAATATTAAAGAAATATCAAAAAGAATATCCAATGATCTGGATATGCATTTACCACCTCAATTAACAGATGAGGAGATGATTATGCATATTGCTGACAGGGTTGATCAAATGCTCAAAGGAGATCCTGACCTCTTGATGAGCTACTTGTATAGACTGGATGTTGAAGAAAAAAAGATCAATGCCGCAATTGAAACGAGTATCACCCCACTTAATGTCACTTTTGCAAATTTGATCTGGGAGAGACAAAAAGAAAGGCTTGCCTCCAAGAAAAAGTACAAACAAGATCCCATAGAAGGATGGGAATTCTGAATCACCAAAATCAAATAATTACCATTGTCCCAGATAATTAAAACTGAAGGTATTGTTTTCAAGAGCCTCAACTATTCAGAGACAAGCCTCATACTTGATATTTATACAAAAGAAAATGGTCTCCAGTCATTTATTGTAAGTGGTGTAAGAAAAGCAAAGTCGAAAATGGTTAATGTATACCACCCGATGAATATCATTGATCTTGTAGCATACAACAATGAAAATGGCCTTTCAAGAATCAGGGAAGCTCAGTATCATTATAATTACAGAACCTTGTATTCAGATGTCTTTAAATCGGCAATAGGTATGTTTATTATAGATCTTTCAAGAAATGCGATCAGGGAAAAGGAAGTCAATCTTGAAGTGTATAATCTTATAAAAGACCATCTTACCGGCATCGATGAGGACGTGCTTTCAATTAAAAATACCCCATTGGATTATACGGTCACTCTTGCTGCTTACCTTGGATTCCAGATTCAGAACAACTTCAGTGATCACGAACCCTACTTTGATCTGACAACAGGTCAGTTTGTTGCTGAATCCCAACCCCTTTCAACAATGCTGGGAAAAGACCTTTCAGAAAAACTTCATGCACAGATCTCGGGTAGCACAGATTATCAGATTACAAGAACAGAACGCAATCAATTACTTGACCATATGATCAATTATTATCAATTTCATGTTGAAGGATTCAAAGAATTAAAATCACTGTCTGTATTAAGAACAATCCTTTCCTGAACAATATTTTTAATTTTACCAAGCTTAAAGAATCTGAATCTAAATGACAAAGACCTTATATTCCCTGAATATAAATTATAAGCAAAAGCGTATTTCCAAAAAGAAACAGAAAGCGCTTTACCTTGGGATGTTACGTCCCCGGATGATCGAGGAGAAAATGCTTTCACTGCTTCGCCAGGGAAAGATTAGTAAATGGTTTTCAGGAATAGGACAGGAAGCCATTGCTGTAGGATGTACGATGGCCATGGAAGACAATGAGTGGATCTTTCCGATGCACAGGAACCTTGGCGTATTTACAACGAGAGGTATTCCATTAAACAGGCTGTTCTCTCAATGGCAGGGAAAGCCAGACGGGTTCACAAATGGAAGAGACAGATCTTTTCATTTCGGAACCAAGGAATACAGGATATGGGGTATGATCTCCCACCTTGGACCACAATTATCAATTGCTTCAGGTATTGGCCTGGCACATCTATTGTCCGGAGAAAATAATCTTAGCCTGGCATTTACCGGTGAGGGAGGTACCAGTGAAGGTGAATTCCACGAAGCGTTGAACGTTGCTGCGGTATGGAATCTTCCGGTAATCTTTGCTGTAGAGAACAATGGATATGGATTGTCGACACCTGTATCAGAACAATTCAAATGTGAATCAATAGCCGATAAAGGTCCTGGGTATGGAATGGAATCCTATAGTATAGATGGCAATAACATTCTTGAAGTATACGCCCTCATTAACAAACTGGCCAAAGATATTCGTCAAAAACCCCGACCGGTACTGATAGAGTTCAGGACATTCAGAATGCGGGGACATGAAGAAGCGTCAGGTACAAAATATGTGCCACGTGAATTGATGGAATATTGGGCTGAAAAAGATCCGGTACTCAACTTTGAATACCACCTGCTGAATGAAGGAATTCTTTCAGAAGATGAAGTCTCTGAATTTAAAGCTGATTTAAAAGCAGAAATAAACCGTGAACTGGACATCTCATACAAAGCAGAACATGTTGAAGCAGATCACAATAAGGAGATAGATCATGTGTACGCCGCGCATGTTCATAAAAGTATTCTGCCATCGACCACTGGCAGTGAGAAGAGATTTATTGATGCTATTTCTGATGGCCTGGACCAGGCTCTGAATAAATGGCAGCAGACTGTATTTATGGGGCAGGATATTTCAGAATACGGCGGTGTATTCAAGATCACCGAAGGCATGGCAGAACGTTATGGCAAACAGAGAATCAGGAATACCCCTCTGTGTGAAAGTGCGGTTCT
>JABDPK010000089.1 GCA_013042795.1 Saprospiraceae bacterium
CCCGGGCCTGAATATTACGATCAATTATACCGGGATGAAGATGGTGATTGGCGCTCCACATATATTATGTCCCTGGGTATCGGTCAGGGAGAATTGGAGCTTACAACCCTGCAAATGGCCAACCTGGCGGCCATCATCGCCAACCGTGGCTTTTACTATCCACCTCATCTTGTCAAGGAAATACAGAGCCGGGAAATGGATGTTGATGCTTTCTACAAGACCAGGCAATATGTTGGAATTGACTCGATCCACTTTCCGCGTGTGATAAATGGAATGCATCGTACAATCACCCAGGGTACAGGTAGAAAAGCATATGTACGTGACCTCGATATTTGTGGTAAAACAGGGACCTCCGAAAACCCGCATGGTGATGATCATTCTGTTTTCTTTGCATTTGCTCCAAAAGATAATCCCCGGATCGCTCTTGCGGTTTACGTTGAAAATGCAGGTTTCGGTGGAGATATAGCTGCGCCTATAGCTGGTCTTGTGCTTGAGAAACACCTAAAAAAGGACATTTCGAGACCTTTATTGGAGGAAAGAATTAAAAACATTAATCTTATAGGCAAAGAAGACGAATTATGACAATTTCCAGTATCGTAGCCGTTAGTAATAATAATGCCATTGGTGTTGATAACGATTTACCCTGGCATCTTCCCGGAGATCTCAAGTTCTTTAAGGAAACGACCATGGGTAAATATGTCTTGATGGGTAGAAAGAGTTTTGAATCCATTGGCAGACCATTGCCGGGTAGAACCAATATCGTTGTCACTAGAAACAGAGATTTCTACCATTCTGGTGTAATCATTTCAAATTCCATTTCTGATGGTATTCTCCTTGCTAAAAAAGCAGGTGTAGACGAATTATTTATCCTGGGTGGCAGCAATATCTATCATCAAACAATAAACCTTTGGGACAAACTATACATTACCAGGGTGAATGCACATATAGACAATGCGACTGCCTTTTTCCCTGGAATTGTGTTTGAACAATGGAAACTTGTCTCAGAGGAACCGCATACGGCCGACGAAAAAAACAAATACGATTATTCCTTCTGTGTATACCACAGAAAGTGATGATCCTGTGAAAGAGGATCTTCTTCAACTTATCTGGAAATTAAAAAAATTTGATCTTGTCAGTTTATCATGCACGAATGGTGCTCTTCTAAGTATCCTGGATTTTGGCTTGCACAACCATAACTCAGGACCTGATTTTATTAATGCAAAAATTAAAATTGATGATACAATCTGGGTTGGTCATATCGAAATACATGTAAAGGCTTCTGAATGGTATCAGCATAAACATCACCTTGATCCTGCATACGACAATGTCATTCTTCATGTCGTTTACACTTACGATAAAGACGTTTACAATAGCAAATCAACATATATTCCCACTTTGACATTGGATACAAGGATATCTGAAAAAACCCTTCTCAGGTTTGAAGACATCAACTCTTCTCTCAGTTGGATTCCATGTGCCAGTCAAATTCATAAAATTGATAAAGCGCGAATCCAGTTAGAGCTTGAATCAATTTATATCAGAAGACTGGAGTCCAAGTCTCAAAGGATATTCAAAATGTTGAATCAAAACAAAAATGACTGGGAGGAGTGCCTTTACCAGTTATTGTTTCAATACCTGGGGCTGAAAATAAACGGTGATGCATTCAAGCAACTTTCATTCAAGGCTCCTTATAAATTATTCAAAAAATATACCCACAATATATTTCTGGCCGAAGCATTTTTGTTCGGACAGGCCGGTATGTTACAAAACCAGGACGCGTATTTCAGAAAGCTTGGAAAAGAATATGATCATTTAAAATTAAAACACAACCTGACGCCGATGTCCGGAGTTGAATGGCACTTTCTAAGATTACGTCCAGCCAATTTCCCAACCATCAGGATTGCACAATTGGCTATGCTATATTCAAGGTTCCCGTCTTTGTTCAGTGTGTTGATTAGATCTTTCAATAAATCTTCATTGGACAAAATCTTTGATAGTGGTACTTCCTCGTACTGGTCAGAACATTATATTCCAGGAAGACCTTCAACTTTCAAATTGAAAAAAATTGGAAAGACAAGCCTAAATCTGCTTCTTATAAATGTAGTCGTTCCAATAATATTTAGCTATGCAAGGAAAACAGGCAACAATATTTTGGTAGAAAAATCAATAGATATCATTTCCCGACTTCCTGCAGAAAAAAACAAAATCACAAATAAATGGTTTGAATTAGGCATAGAATCAAAAAACGCTTTGAAAAGTCAGGCATTGATAGAATTAAAAAGTAATTTTTGTGATAAATATAAATGCATGAACTGCCCGATAGGGCAACAATTGCT
>JABDPK010000046.1 GCA_013042795.1 Saprospiraceae bacterium
ATTGCAATGCTTTTTATTACAATAGGCATACTCAATATATTCCTGGTTCATCCGCTAGCAGGTATATTTTATATCCTATTATCCATTATCTATTTGCCTCCAATTCATAGATCACTCCAATCCAAATTCGGATTTTCGATAAACAATGTTTTGAAATTTGTCCTGGCAATTTTGATTCTTTGGGGAACACTGGCTGTAGGTGATTTAATGGAATTGTTTGAGACGTGGATGCTTGGATCATAATCGATGGAATGCATTTGAGAAATATTTATAAAAAAAATAACGGAAATATCATGAGTCATAATTATTCAAAACTTCTGAAAATGAGCATTATCTTATTGATCATGTCTGCATATGCCTGTAATTCTGATCGATCAGAGATTCCATCCCAAATGGAATTTGTCAAAGAGAAATGGCATCTGAAAGAAGGTAAGGATTATACCTACCGATATCCAATGCTTAATTCTTTACTCTATAATGACACAATCAGATCACTTGATAAAGACGAAATTCTAAATTTGCTCGGCGAACCTGATTATGAAAGGGAAAGGCATTTTTATTACAGGGTACAGGAGACAAGACTTGTTTCCTGGAGATTACATACAAGGACCCTGGTGATAAAACTTAGAGATGATGATTCCATTGAGTGGATTAAGGTGCATGAATGATCAAAGGCCATCTGATCCTTCAATATTTATAATTTGTTCAGACTAAGTTTTTTAATCTTTCCTCCCAGGTCTCAAAACTTCTTCTTTTATTGTTCTCATAATGACAAAGATCAAATTATTTATTGCCTCTACTCTCGATGGATATATTGCCGGAAAAGATGGTAATCTTGACTGGCTAAATAATTATCCGGATCCCAAGGATTCAGATTATGGATATGGGGAATTTTATGCAGGTATTGATATTGTCATTATGGGAAGAAAAACCTACGAAGAAGTATTAGGTTTTGGTGTGGAATGGCCATATGGACAATGTAAATCATACATCGTTACTTCTCAATCAGATTATCGATGCAAAACAGTCAATACGGAAGTCCTGGGTCAGATTGATCATAGATCGATTGATGATCTTAAATCGGAAAGCAGGAAGCATATCTGGCTTATAGGGGGAGGACAGTTAAATTCAGCATTTCCCAGACCCGGTCAGATTGATGAATTACTGATTTGTTTTATTCCTGTTATACTTGGAGAAGGCATTCCAATATTTCCGGGGAATCCACCGGAGAGCTATTTTAAGTTGATCAAATCAGAATCGTTTTCCAATGGTGCTGTCATGGTGTATTATGAAGAAAAATAATCCGATATCCATTACCAGAACTCCGGAGGTTGATAAGAAATTTCAATCCTATTCTGAAGAAGTACAAAAGAAATTGGAGGTATTAAGAGAATTGATCTTTGAGTGTGCTGGAGAGATTGGAAATATATCCTACATGGAAGAGACCTTGAAATGGGGCGAACCGAGCTATCTTGTGAAGAAAGGAAGTACCATCAGAATTGACTGGAAACCCAGAACTCCGAATCAGTATGCCATTTATTTTAAATGTACGAGTAAATTGGTTCCTGCGTTTAAGGAAGTCTTTGGAGATACTTTCAAATATGAAAAAAACAGAGCAATTATTTTTGATTTAGATGAACATATTCCAGTACCTGAATTAAAACAATGTATCAAGGCAGCCTTGTCATACCATAATGTCAAATATTTACCCAGGTTAGGTTTGAAGTAAGGAAAATGTCCTTTGAAATTGATGAAAGAATGAAGCAAAATATCGCACGCATCTGTTTACTAGTCAGAGATTATAATGAAGCAATAGATTTTTATACCTTAAAACTTGATTTTGATTTATTGGAAGATACTGACCTGGGAAATGGTAAAAGATGGGTAGTCGTAAGACCAAAAAAGTCAAATGATGCTGCCTTGCTCCTGGCAAAAGCTGGTAATGACCGAGAGTCAAAATGTATCGGAAATCAGACTGGAGGAAGGGTTTTTATGTTTCTCTATACAGACGATTTTTATCGTGATTATAATTTCTATAAAGAGCATGGCATAGTGTTTCATGGGGAACCGAGAAAGGAAGTCTACGGTACAGTAGCAGTATTTGAAGACCTGTATGGTAATAAATGGGATCTTCTGGAACCCAGCTTATAGTCTATGGTTATCTAAAATCTTTTACCCTCATAAGTATTGAAGATGAATGAAATAAGATTAGGATTGAAAGAAAACTGGCAACAGTTCACACTTCTGGTCATTGTCAACGCATTTGTGGGTGGAATGGTTGGACTGGAAAGGACGATTCTGCCGGAGATCGCTGAAGATGAATTTGGTCTTGCAGCCAAGACCTCCATTCTTTCATTTATCATCATTTTTGGAATCACAAAGGCTATCACCAATTATTATACAGGAGCATTAGCCAATAAATTGGGGAGGAAAAAGCTATTGGTACTGGGATGGATCGTTGCCTTACCAATTCCTTTTATTTTAATGTATGCGCCGAACTGGAACTGGATCATTCTTGCAAATTTCCTGTTGGGTATAAACCAGGGTTTGGCGTGGAGCAGTACCGTCGTAATGAAAATAGACCTGGTAGGAGACAAAGATCGCGGTTTTGCAATGGGTCTTAATGAGTTTGCCGGATATCTTGCTGTAGCTATTGTTGCATTCTTCACAGGATGGATTGCCGGCGAGTATGGACTCAGACCATATCCTTTTTATATCGGTATTGTATTGGTGGCTCTTGGATTGTTATCTAGTATTTTACTGATCAGGGATACGGTTCATCATGTGACAAAAGAAGGAGAGAAAAGCCAAATAGCACCTCTTCAAAATATATTCCTGGAAACGACCTGGACAAATAAAAACCTGGGTTCAGTGTCCCAGGCAGGGTTAATTAATAATCTCAATGATGGAATGGTATGGGGAATTTTTCCTTTGCTGCTGGCAGCTAAGAATTTTAATATCGAGCAGATAGGTATCATAACAGCTACATATCCTGCTGTCTGGGGAATTGGCCAGTTGTTTACAGGGAAGATGGCCGACAGGTTTCACAAGAAACAACTATTGTTTATAGGGATGCTTCTTCAGGCTATTACTCTTTTACTTTTTGTATGGGCTGAAAGTTTTTTGCAATACATTATCCTGGCATCTGTTTTGGGATGGGGAACCGCCATGGTGTACCCGACATTCCTGGCATCTATAGCAGAAAATACTAATCCAACAGATCGTGCTGAAAGTATTGGCATATTCAGATTATGGAGAGACCTTGGCTATGCCATTGGTGCTATCCTTACGGGTATTGTAGCAGACCTGTTCAATATTAATAGTTCGATAATACTTATTGGTGTTTTAACCTTGATTTCTTCATTTATTATCAAGCTGAGAATGACTGATCCCGATTAAATGATTTTGCCCGTCTTCTGAAAATTTCATAAATTATATTCATGAAATATCCATTTATAGCATTGGTCTTACTCTTTCTTTTATCCTGTGCCAGCCCTCAAAAGCAATTTAAAAAGGGTAATTATGAAAAAGCCTATAAAGGCGCATTAAAAGAATTGGAAAAACAGCAGGATTCCAGGAAAAATAAAAACCTTCTAAATAAGGCGTTTAAAGAGTTGGTTTTTGAGAATCAAACAGATGGCAGGTTATTGTTGAAAAGTGGAATGATTGAAGACTGGGAATCTGCCTATCGGAAGAATAATGATTTACTCGAATTGTTTGAAAACGGTAGGAGATATGTCCTTAAAAAGTGGGCAAACCGTATGGATAGCCTCGAGGTTTTTAATAGTGGTTTAAAGAGTGATATTGCTGAGAACTATTGGCAATTGGGCCTTGATAATGCTGAAAACTATAATGTTTCCTTTGATAAGTTTGCTGCACAGGAAGCACATCATTATTTTCTGAAAGCCGATGAATACAATTATAAGGACGAACGCATAGATTCGCTTCTACAGGTTTCATTTGAACAGGGATTGATACACCTTTTATTTGAAACGGATGTATGGGATATGAATTACAATTGGCTGATAGATAACAGGTTCAGGAATATTATCCATGAAAGTCACGATTTCCTGATGGTACATTATGAAAATAATCTCTCTTATGCAGATTGCAGAATAGATATAAATTTCAATAATATCGATAGAAGGGATCGTGATTATATGACTACTGAAAATTTTTCAAAAGAAATTCAGGATGGATATGATAC
>JABDPK010000094.1 GCA_013042795.1 Saprospiraceae bacterium
CAACTTATTGTTATTGATTCTATCCAGACAATAGCTTCTCCTTATATAGAATCAACACCCGGAAGTATTTCACAGGTCAGGGAATGTACATCTGATCTGCAGGTATTTGCCAAAGAAAGCAATATTCCTGTGTTTATAATCGGTCATATCAACAAGGAAGGTCATATCGCAGGACCCAAGATACTGGAGCATATCGTAGATACCGTGCTACAGTTTGAAGGTGACAGAAATCATATTTACAGAATTCTCCGAACCAATAAAAATCGTTTCGGCTCAACTGATGAAATCGGCATTTATGCCATGGAAATGTCCGGACTCAGAGAAGTTGAAAATCCCTCAGAACTTTTGTTGTCGCAGAGTGATGAAAAACTGAGTGGCTCTGCGGTAGCTTGTACCGTAGAAGGCATTCGTCCCATGTTAATAGAAACACAAGCACTTGTCAGTCAGGCAATTTATGGAACTCCCCAAAGATCAGCTACAGGATTTGATCTTCGCAGATTAAGTATGCTCCTGGCAGTCCTGGAAAAAAGGGCAGGATTGTTTTTTGGACAAAGCGATGTGTTCATGAATATAGCGGGAGGTCTGAAAGTACAGGACACCGCCATTGATATCGCTATTGTGGCAGCGCTCGTATCTTCTCTTCAAAACATACCCGTCAATAAAAAGATTTGCTTTTCAGGAGAAGTTGGCCTAACTGGAGAAATAAGGGCAGTTACCCGAATCGATCAAAGAATTGAAGAAGCAAGAAGACTGGGATTCGAAAAGATCTATATTTCCAGTTACAATAAATTCTCTGACAAACCCAATGCAGGAAATATCGAAATTATCCAGGTGGCAAAGATTGAAGACCTGGTGGCATCTTTGTTTGGATAAACTGATATTAGTATTCAATTGACGAAAGAGCAAAGCCATGACATTAAACAATGGTGAAAAAGCAATTCAAACCACTTTAATTAGCATATTCTCCAATATTCTGCTGGCACTAATTAAAGCCATATCAGGTGTTTTGGGCCATTCATATGCTTTAATTGCTGATGCCATTGAGTCCACTACAGATATATTCTCTTCCATTCTTGTCCTCCTGGGTCTGAAGTATGCCAGCAAACCTCCAGATAAAAATCACCCATACGGGCATGGAAAAATTGAACCGCTTATAACCTTCATGGTTGTTATATTCCTGATTACTTCTGCTATTATTATTTCATACCAAAGTATACAGAATATCAGGACACCACACCAGGGGCCGGCATCATGGACTCTTATTGTTCTTGGAATAATCATAATATGGAAAGAACTGTCTTATCGATTCATTATCAGGAAGAGTATCGAAACAAATAGTACATCACTTAGGGCAGAAGCCTGGCATCATCGCAGTGATGCCATTACTTCAGTATCAGCATTTGTAGGCATAACCATTGCTGTAATTTTTGGAAAAGGTTATGAAGCAGCAGATGACTGGGCTGCCTTAATTGCAGCAGCCTTCATTCTTTATAATAGCTATCTTATTTTTCGTCCTGCCCTCGGGGAGATTATGGACGAGCATCTATATGACAATCTCATTGAAGATATCAGACAAATATCCAACACAGTAGAAGGTGTTATAGCTACAGAAAAGTGTTTTATCAGGAAGACCGGGATGAAATACCATGTAGACCTGCATGCTATTGTCAATGGAGACATTACCGTTCGTGAAGGGCATGATATTGCCCATGTCCTGAAGGATACTTTGAAAAGTCAAATAGCAACTATTGAAAATATTCTGATTCATATAGAACCATCAGACTCAAGGAACCAGAATTAAATACTTTTCTATTTGATCTCTTTTGACTCCGAAGCATGCACGTAAAGAATATTACCGATATCATCGTACCCCTGGAATTCATCTGATCCACGATGTTTAACAGCTTTATCAATAAAACCTACTATTGTCAAATCCGCATTCAAAGACTTTTTGTTAATAATGACCTTGGGGTCGGTCTCTATTTGCTTGGTAATAAACTCAATGTTCTGAGGTGAAATAGGTAATTGCCCTCCATTGATTAAGTCAAACAATTTTGCTCGTTCTTTATCAACTGACTCTTCCGGGAATATGGCAAATATATTAATGGTGGCTTTCTCCCAATCTTTATGCCCTAAAAGAATATATGCAAGGAGTATCATCAGGTTTGCATTTTGAAAGTCATATGGTGTAATCCATACATGAACTTGCTTTTTCAGGCCAAATCCTTTTTCAGAACTACCCAATAATATCAAATCGAAATTTACGGATTGGATAAGTCCGAAATTATCAATGATATCCTTTAGATGTTCAGGATGATTCTTGTGAAACTCAAATAGTAATAAATTGTTTTCAGAACCACTGATGCCAGGTAGCTGAATGGCCTGGGCAACAATTGAAGTGAAGGAAGGACTTACCAAAGTGTCTACATAGACATTGCTTCCGCTAACGTTAGCCATATCAATAAGGCGCATCTTGGCTTCAGTTGCTTCTTCAAAAGTTTCCCGGGACAGGAAACCCTTTATAAAATGAATATACGTTCCAAATCCATATTTATGTGATATCCAGCGGAGTAAATCGAATGCTGAAAATCTTCTGAAACTATCTTCTGAAATTGCAATCGTGGACGGACGCCAGCTTTGACTAATCTCTTTATTTGTTTTTTGAAGGAAGACCTGGGTTTGACGGCTCAACTGGTAAATAACTCCCTGGAAAATCAATGACAAGTTGTTTTTATCTTTATTGTAATTCCTTACAAACCAGAATAATGCTGTGATGAGGACCAGTGAAATAATCGCATAAAAAGGACTCATCAAAAACATGAGGATCAGGCAACTTATTGCTCCAAACAAAGAGATATACCACCTTGACCTGAATCGAGGTCGATATGACGGATCTGCAGAAAAATGATTCAGGAATGATATCAGGCACAATGATCCATATGTTACCATAAAGAACATTGAAATTATTTGTGCAACACTATCTATTGCTCCCGCAAGTATAAATACTGCTGACACAATTATTGTGATAACAGTAGCATTAAACGGCTCATCTTCCTTCCCTCTTCCCCTGGACAACCAATAATTGATTTTTGGGGCTGGAAATATCTTATCTCTGGCAATGGCCTGCAAGGTACGGGGAGCTACCATGATACTTCCCAGGGCAGATGAAATCGTTGCTGCAGCAAGTCCCATGGGAATTATCCAGAAACCCTGAATTGCGATATCAGCCATGACTAATTGAGATGTATCAGCCAATACTTCAGGTGAGGCTGAAGATGTCAGCTTCCAGGCAATGAAGATATACATGATCATGCCGAACAATGTAGCTCCCAGTGTTCCCAGCGGAATGGATTTTCCTGGATTCTTCAGATCTCCGGACAAACCTACACCTGCTGTCATTCCTGTAAATGCAGGGAAAATGATGGCAAATACAATAAAAAAGCCGATGCCGACAGGATTGCTGTTATCGGAGCCTTGCTTTATTTCTCCTTCCCTTTTCTGAATTGCATTTCCATTTTCTGCTTGTCCGGGAATTTCAAAGCTTGTTGAATCAAATTCGGATTGAAGATTCAAGATACTCGAGTTTTGTACTGTATTGTTTAACTCAAACCCATGGGTTTTCTCGTAATCCGTTTGTCCAAGAAAAAAGGCCGTTAAGGAAATAGCAAGAATTAAAACGACAGAATATAAGAGCTTAACACCAAGCCTGGCACCTTTTGTAAGCATGATGTATGCCAGTATTAATAGCGTAGGTATTCCAATAAACTGTTTCTTTTCAAAGAAAAAGATAATCCAATCAGGTAAAGATGATTGTGAACTCAACCAGTTAAACAATGGTACAAACGCCTCAGAAAAGGCCATTATATAAAAGGCCACACTAATAGCCTGTGAAAAATACAAACCAATGCCTATTGTGGAACCGATGACCAATCCAAATGACCGGGATAGAATATAATATTCCCCGCCACCCTCTACTTTCTGATTCGTAGCGATTTCAGCAATGGCCATGGCTGTGGGGATAGTTACTGCATGACCAATCAGAATGATCATGACGACTCCCAGGAATCCTACCTGTCCAACTGCAAATCCAAACCTTAGGAACAAGATCGCCCCAAGTATAGTAGCAATAGCGGTAAAGAATACCGGTGCTGTACCAAAAGTTTTTGCAGTCTGGTTGTAATTCACTTTCCTAAGTGGCTGTTCTATACAAATCTATCCTTTTTACCCGTTGGAAGTAAGGCAAATGCAAAGCTTAGTCTATAATCATTCTGCTTTTGGAGGTTTTTACAAATACTCTGCGTAATCAGGTTCATACATTGATGCCCTGATATTCTCTTCCATATTGGATAGATAATAGCCGGAAACCAGACCATCTTCAACACTGATCATCAGGATAGCTTTAGCTATTTCTACACTCACGTCCCTGATGCGCTTGAATGATGGGTACACAGTCCCGGCATTCAATTCTTCTTCTGTAACAGCTTGTGAAACAACTTTGGCTGCTTCGTAAAACATGCGCTCGGTGACTACCCGTGGATGACAATATGCCAGTCCTAGTCCGACACCCGGAAATATATAAACATTATTTCCCTGACCAGGTACAATACGTCGACCATTATAATCTACAGGATCAAATGGACTACCACTTGCGAAAATGGCTTTTCCTTTACTGTGTTTGTAAGCTTGTTCTGCAGTACATTCGGACTTTGATGTTGGGTTTGATAATGCAAAAACTATAGGCCTTTCATTTAATACAGACATGAGTTTTATCACTTTGTCTGTGAATTTTCCTGGCTGTCCGCTTACACCGATAATTGCAGTCGGCTTAAGTACTTCTATCGCTTTTATAAATGAGTCTATAAATTCATGATCATGTGCATATGCCTGTTTATGCACGGCCAGATCATCTCTGGATGCACAAACCAATCCCCTTGAATCCATAAACCAATTGCGTTCTTTGGCCTCTTTTTCAGAAAGTCCCTCTTCCTCCATGGCATGACAGATCATATTGCCTATACCGATACCTGCCTCACCAGCACCGAGATAAAGGATTTTTTCTTCTGATAGTGTACTGTTTTTCATTCTGACGGCTGAGAGCATTCCTGCAAGTGCAACACTGGATGTGCCCTGGATATCATCATTGAATACCCTTGCTTTTTCCTCGTAACGATTTAAAAGTGCGAAGGCATTGCTTGTGGAGAAGTCCTCAAACTGGATAATAGCCTCCGGAATAAGATCCTGGACTACTGATACAAATTCATCAAAAAACTCAAAGTATTCATCACCAGTTGTTCTTGTATGTTTATGCCCCAGGTAAAGTGGATCATCCAATAATGCTTTATTGTTTGTTCCTACATCAATTGTTATCGGCAGACAAGTGGTGGGATCTATACCTGCACATGCTGTATATAATGCAAGTTTTCCTATCGGAATCCCCATACCATTTACCCCGAGGTCTCCTAATCCTAGAATTCGGCCTCCATCGGTTACCACAATGACTTTGACATCCTTATGAGGCCAGTTCAAAAATAATTCCTTGATGTGACCTTTGTCTTCAATTGAAATATATAAACCTCGTGGCCTCCTGTAAATATGGCCAAAAGATTCACAAGCCTGTCCAACAGTTGGTGTATATATGATGGGCATTAGTTCTTCAAGGTGTCTTCTCAATACATAATAAAACAGGTTTTCATTCCTGTCCTGCAAGGACACCATATAGATATATTTTTCAAGATCATCTTTTTTCTTTCTTAGATTTTCCATGATCCTGTCTGCCTGCAATTCCTGGGAAATTGAAATTGGTGGCAGTAGTCCCCTGAGACCTAATATTTCTCTTTCCCTTTTTGTAAAGGCTGTACCCTTATTAAAGTCAGGGCTATGAATTAATCTCACTCCTCTCCCAAGTGGCACTTTGACTTTGCTCTTCCCCGGGTTATTAGTTTCGGTCTTTTCCAGATCTGTCTTTTTCTCTAATTCGGCAATCATTGATATAACTTTACTAATAAAATACTCCAATGTATATCAGAGCGTAAGCCAATATTCTGCCTGTCATCATTTTAAATGATGATTTTGCTCATAGGCATGAATTCCCGGAAATCCCGATTGCTTTTAGTCAGCACCTTTTAATAATGCTGTAATGATAATTGTAGATTTACTTAAAGAATTTTGATGGCCCTTTTTTGACATCAATCTTGTTCATTTTGTTTATAAGATATACCGAAGATTCTTCACCCACTGTTATCTCTTTACCAGTAAAATCAAGTTCCACTACGTGTGCCTTCAGGTA
>JABDPK010000005.1 GCA_013042795.1 Saprospiraceae bacterium
CCTATCCCAATGTATTACCAACAATAACTATCGAACAATTACTTTACCATACAAGTGGACTTTATGACTACACAAATAATATAGCATATGGCAATACCACGATTTTGCTAGACCCGTCCGGCATTCAAATTCCCGATCAGATCATGGAAAATTTTGTGCTTACTTCGAATTTTAGTCCGGGCGTCAAGCAGGAATATTCAAATACCAATTATCTCCTATTGGGTATGATCATCGAAAAGATATCCGGAAGACCCTACTATGAAGAAATCAGGGACAGGTTTGATCTGGATACGAATTATCCTACCATGGCAGTCCCCCCTTTCGAAATACCAACAACAGACCTGGGTAATTTATGGTTTGACCGTTCGGGAACAGGAAATTTCTTTGTTGATGTAGAAGTAGCAGGGCTCAGTTTGAACGGACTATTTTCAGGGGCTTCCTCAACAGGCGCATATGCCGCAACCCCTGCTGATGTCGTAAAATGGGGATATGATTTGTATTCAGGGAAGTATCTTTCAGAATCAACAATGAACAAACTATTAACACCCCATCCTCTTGGATTGTTTGGAATTTCGGATTATGGATTGGGTGTTGTTATTGCAGATGCAACATGTGGCCCAATAAGTTATGGTCATACCGGATCAATCATCTATACCTCCAATATGGCATACCTGCCGGATCATGACCTTTGCGTTGTGGCCATGACGAATGATGGCCGCGCAGCTGCTGACTTAAGTTTTGTGATAAATATCACCGAACAAATGATTTGCCTCTATCTCGAAACAGTCGTATCAACTGATGAACAAGCTGATACAGATAACCAACTGAAGATTTACCCAAATCCTGCCACAGTTGAATTGAATTTAGATTTTGAAAATCCTGTCAGTGATCTTACAGTTAAAGTGTACAACCAGCTTGGACAAAAAGTAGCCTATTATTCTGCCAAACAAAAAGAGAATTATGTGAGATTAAACACTGTTGATTGGGCCAATGGATCATACATTATCCATATTACAACGAAAGAAAAACAAATCATCAGGAAGGTCATTAAACAATAATCGCCATCATTCAGAACGTGAAATGCTGCATTAATCAATCAACGAAAGACATGAATATTATATCCCAATTCAAACAAGCTTTCATATTTCTTGTTAGCTGATATATAATCATATTTTTGCAAGGCTATTAATGCTTCACTATAAAACATACATAAAAGACAAATCTGCCAACTGGGTAACTTTTATCCATGGTGCCGGTGGTAGCAGTACTATCTGGTTCAGGCAGATAAGGGATTTCAAAAATCACTTCAATATTCTTTTAGTAGATCTTAGAGGTCATGGTGCTTCGAAAAAGCATATCTATGAAAAATTGAAAAGATATTCCTTTGACAATATTGGTGATGAAGTGATAGAGGTACTCGATCACCTGAAAATCAGGTCAAGTCATTTTATTGGTATCTCACTTGGAACAATTATTATCAGGGAACTCACTGAACGCTACCCTGACAGAATCAAAGCCATGGTATTGGGTGGGGCAATAATGAAGCTGAATTTTCGTGGACAGGTTTTGATGCGGCTAGGTGACGCCTTAAAGTCTGTTGTTCCATATCTACTTCTTTACAAGTTCTTTGCATTCATTATTATGCCGAAGGAAACACACAAGGAATCCAGGAATCTGTTCATCAATGAAGCCAAGAAACTATACCAGAAAGAATTTAAGAGGTGGTTCACCCTTGTGGCCCAGGTTAATCCTCTTTTGAAGTTCTTCAGAATCAATGACAGTGGAATTCCGACACTCTATATCATGGGACAGGAAGACTATATGTTTCTTCCGTCTATTTCGAAACTGGCGAACGAACATGCATCAGCCATGTTACATGTTATTCCATCATGCGGACATGTTGTTAATATCGAACAACCTGATATATTTAACCAGAAGGCTATCGCATTCCTGAACAGGATCTGAGAATTATAGATTATTAAAAATTGAAGTAAAAAAAAGGCAGCTGCAAATTACAGCTGCCTTGAATGTTTTAAGACTTAAATTTTATTTAATCACATTAAACTTCTTGCCAATCATATGCTTTTCACTATTGATCTGGAGGAAATAAGTACCAATAGGTAAATCACTCACATCAACAGTCATATTCGTATTAAAAGACCTGTGCTGATTGTACATTTTTCTGCCAGATAAATCATAAATCATGATATGTATGTTACCGGAAAACTCATCAGCAGATAAATCGATATTTAATAGTGCTTCTGTCGGGTTTGGATAAACATTTACATAAGCAGGATCTACTATGTCAACCGTTGAACTAGGATCAGTAAACCCATATTCACCAGTATCAGTCAGAATCGAAGCTTTGTATGTACCTCCAACACAAAGAATATTTGGTCCGTCCTGCGTTCCAACACCCATTGGAAAAGCTTCTTCTCCCCAATTCACTGTCCAATCCTGGTTGGCCCTGAATTTAATCTCACCATCAACAAGATTAACGACTCCTGAAAAATGAAATTCATTATCAGGGTCTTTTTCCAACAACACATCATCATCCCAGTTTCCAAACTCAGAACCTGTCCCTATTATACCAACTGTATCGAATACAATAATTTCTCTGAAGTTATATGCTCCTGTAATTGAATTGAAGTCAATAATATATTCACCAGCGGTGACTGGAATATTTGCTCCATCCAATTCACCGATTCCAGCTGGAAAATCACCGGATCCCCAATTCCATAACCAATCATCATCCGCTCGGAACTTAGCTTCACCATCAGCTAAAACAATGCGAAGGTTCCACATAGAATTATTATCCGGATCCTGATTCATATCAGTATCATCTGTCCATCCACCTGGTGTCGCATCACCTATTATTCCTATCGATGTAAAATCCACAACCTCAATGAAATTATAAATCAGTGTTTCAGTATTAAATGAAACAATATAGTTTCCGGAATCTATAGGAATATTTGGTCCTTTTAATAGAGCAGTATCCATTGGAAATCCTGTATTACCCCAATCAAATTCCCAGTCGTCATTTGCCCTGAACTTAGCTTCACCATTATTTAACAAAACAGTAGCACTCCAAAGATTAGCGTCGTTTGCATCCTGATCAAGGTCCGTGTCAGTATCCCATCCACCTTCAGTTGCATCTCCAATTATTCCTATAGTTTCATAAGTAATGTTTTCCTCGAATGAATAAGCACCTGTCATCGTATCAAGCATAACAAAATATTCCCCGGCTTTATCTACCAGGATGTTATCACCATCTTGCACACCGATTCCTGTTGGGAAGTCCGGAGAACCCCAATTGACTGCCCAATCATCATCTTTCCTGAACTTGGCTTCTCCTGCAACCAGATCTATGGTTATATAAAACTTGTTTGGATCATTAGGATCATTACACATATCAATATCGCTGTCCCAGCCATTCGGCGTAGCACTTCCTATAATACCGATTTCCGGTATCAGTGTAAAATTGTATTCTCCTGTAGCGGAATTGAAGTCTATGTCGTATTTACCGCAAACGACAGGAATATTATCCCCATCCTGAACACCAACTCCCATCGGAAATTCAGCAGATCCCCAGTTCACAACCCAGTCATCATCTGCTCTGAATTTACATTCTCCGTCGGTAAGAACAACAGTCAAATTCCACAGGTCAGGGTTTGTATCATTTTGAATCATATCGGTATCATTATCCCAAGCTCCCTGGGTTGCAGAACCAATGATTCCTACACTTGTAATTTGAGCATTTAGCCCAAATGTTACTAATGAACAAATGAAAGCAAGTAGTAAAGTCTTTTTCATGTTTTAGTTTTTAGTTTATGGCAACAGTAATTTAATGCTTAAATTAAGCATTACAAAGAAATTTTTATCAATAAGAACTCACATAATAGGCCTTATTGATAAAATAATTTATGATCAAGATCAGCTAAAAAGATGATATTTAATGATTATTATCATAAGCACACTTCCGATAGAAACAGCTTAAATAAAGTAAATTTGAAAATTCAACAATGAAAAAGTTCTTTAATGAAAAAGCTATTAACTTTTAATGTCAGGCCATTTATTCTGGCCATCATTTTTACCTCTTTAGGGGTCTTTGCTTCTGGACAACGCACCATCTCAGGTGTATTGACAGATGCCCAGACAGGAGAAGCTCTTATTGGCGCTAACATCCTGATCAAAGGTACTTCTGTAGGCACCATCACTGATATAGATGGAAGTTATTCACTTGACATCCCTGGAGACGCAACCACCTTGGTATTCAGTTATACGGGCTATACCCCACAGGAGGTTGAACTGACAGATTCAAATGTAATTGATATGTCTCTATCCTTTGGAGAATTCCTGGAAGAAGTAGTCGTCATTGGATACGGAACTGTAAAACGTGAAGATGCGACAGGATCAATCCAGTCTGTGAGCTCGGAAAGTTTTAACAAAGGGTCTATCACAGGACCACAGGAGTTACTTGCAGGAAAAGTACCGGGTGTGTCGATTACCACTGGTGGTGATCCCGGTGGAGGTTCCAAGATCAGGATACGTGGTGAATCTTCTCTGAATGCATCCAATGATCCGCTTATTGTTATTGATGGTGTACCACTTGAAAGTGGAGGAATTTCCGGCGCAAGAAATCCATTAAATATTATTAATCCGAATGATATAGAAACTTTTACGGTATTGAAAGATGCTTCAGCTGCTGCGATTTATGGAAACAGGGCAGCAGGTGGTGTGATCCTGATTACGACCAAGAAAGGAAAAGTAGGGACCGGTTTTAAGGTTGGATATACGGGAAATATTTCTTTCAGCAACCCATATAATAAAGTAGATGTATTATCAGCAGATGAATTCAGAACAACAATTGCCGAGCAATTCGATGCTGATCACCCTGCACACGATCTTGTTGGATCGGCCAATACAGATTGGCAGGATGAGATTTATGAAACAGCCATTGGCTATGATCACAATATCAGCCTGACAGGAAGTGTCAAAGAATTACCATACAGGGTCTCTATCGGATATTCCGATAAAAACGGGATTCTCAAAACAGATAATTTCAAGAGACTGACTGGAGGATTAAACCTGAACCCCGGATTCCTGGATAACACTTTACAGCTAAATCTTCACTTGAAGGCGATGCAGACCAAAAACAATTTTGCTGACAGGGGTGCGATTGGTAATTCATTAAGTTTTGATCCTACCCAGGAAATATATGATCCGGAAAATCAATATGGTGGTTATACCACCTGGACAATCGTCAATGGAAATCCAAACCTTATATCTCCTACAAATCCGATTGCATTACTGGATCTCAGGGAAGACAAATCTACAGTAAACAGGTATATCGCAAATGTAAGCGCCGATTACCGACTCGGATTCTTACCAGACCTGCGTGCAAACCTGAGCCTGGCTTATGATTACTCCAAAGGTGAAGGCACAGTCGTTGTTCCGACTTTTGCATCATTCGCATTTGACGAATTAAATGGAGGTGGTGTAAATAATGAATACATGCAGGTCAAAGAAAACAGCCTGCTTGAATTCTATCTGAATTACAAGAAGACCATGGGGATCAATGATATCGATATTATGGGAGGATACAGCTGGCAACATTTCAATGTAGAAAATGAATTTACAAATACAGACGCTGCAGGTACCCCTGCAGAAACGACAGCAGGATCTGATCCTGCAGAATATTATTTATTATCACTTTATGGGAGAGTGAATTACAGTTATGACAACAGGTACTTATTCACATTCACACTAAGAAGGGATGGTACTTCCAGGTTCTCCCCTGAAAATAGGTATGGCCTGTTTCCGGCTGCGGCCCTTGCAGTTAAACTGATCGATAATAACAAGGAATATTTCAATAATCTTAAACTGCGCGTCGGATGGGGTGTTACTGGACAACAAGAGATTGGAGATTATTATGCCTACCTGGCCAGATACCAGTTGGGATTCGAAAATGCTCAATACCAGTTTGGAGATTCATTTGTCAGGACACTTCGTCCAAATGGTTATGATTCAAATATCAGATGGGAAGAAACAACCACAAAGAATATCGGAGTCGACTTTTCTATAGTTAAAGGCAGGGTTTCAGGTTCAATAGATGTATACCAAAGAAATACTGAAGATCTGCTCAACAGGATTCCGGTACCTGCAGGAACGAACCTCACAAACTTCATCACAACCAATGTTGGGAATATGGAGAACAAGGGTGTGGAAATTGCTTTTAACCTTACCCCGGTATCCACTGAAAATCTTGTTTGGGATTTCTCATTTAATACGGCGTATAACAAAAATAAGATCACCAAGCTCACTACAGTAGACGATCCTGATTATGATGGAATACTAACCGGTGGTATTGCAGGAGGTGTGGGATCCACTATCCAGATTCACAGTGTCGGACATGCACCTTCATCATTTTATGTTTATGAACAAATGTATGATGAAAACGGCACCTTGCTGGAAGGCGAATTTATAGATCAGAACAACGATGGAGTCGTCAATGGTGAAGACAGGATCAGATATGAAAAACCTGCTGCAGATTTCAGTTATGGATTTACAAGCAATCTGCAATACAAGGATTTTGATTTTTCTTTTGCAGGAAGAGCCTTAACAGGCAATTATATTTATAATAACGTGCAAACGGACATGGGTTACCTTGAGAGACTTTACAATTCTACTGGTTCCCTTTGGAACATCAATCAGTCAGCTCTTGACTTGAATGTAAGTAACCAGGGGAATCTGACATTAAGCAATCACTTTGTCAAGAGTGCATCGTTCCTGAGGGTTGATCATTTCACTTTTGGATACGATCTTAACAGACTAACTAATAAAAATATCAGGGTATATGCTACGGTTCAAAATCCTGTTGTAGTGACAAGCTATGATGGGCTTGATCCCGAAACAGATAACGGTATAGATAATAACATCTATCCAAGACCAAGAACTTTTGTATTTGGACTTAGTGCCCAGTTTTAATCTATAAATGCAATAACAATGAATAAAAAGTCATATAAATATTTGATAGCATTTTTAGCAGTTGTATTCGTATTTGAATCCTGCTTTAATGATCTTGATACGATTCCATTGGATGAAGATATTATTACATCCGGCATTGTATACGACGATCCAAATTCTTACAGACAGGTCCTTGCAAAAGTATATGCCGGACTTGCATTATCAGGGCAGCAAGGTCCAGCCGGGCAATCAGATATCGAAGGTATCGATGAAGGCTTTGGCCAGTACCTGAGAGCTTTATTCTATCACCAGGAATTTCCGACCGATGAAGCACTTGTGGGCTGGAATGATCAAACAATAGGTGATTTTCATGACCAGGACTGGAGTGCTGAAGACGGATTTGTCTTTGCTTTCTATAGCCGTATTTTTTATCAAATCGCATTAGCCAATGAGTTTATTCGTGAAACTTCAGATGAGAAACTGGATGAAAGAGGTGTCGATGCCGGATTGAAAGCTGAAGTTGCCGGATACAGAGCTGAGGCTCGGTTCCTGAGAGCCTTAAGTTACTGGCATGCCCTTGATCATTTCAGAAATGTACCTTTTGTAACTGAAGAAAATGCAGTAGGATCATTCCTTCCTGAGCAAATCAATGCCAATGATCTTTTCAGCTATATCGAAAGTGAATTACTTGATATTGAAACTCTAATCTCTCCTGCAAGATCCAACGAATATGCAAGAGCTGATCAAGGAGCCGTGTGGGCTGTTCTTGCAAAATTATATATGAATGCAGAAGTGTATACTGGACAAGACAGATATGCGGACTGCCTGACATATTGTGAGAATATTATCAATGCAGGTTATACCCTTGAAGAGAATTACAGGCATCTCTTTCTTGCTGACAACCACAATTCAAATGAAATAATATTTCCTGTTGCTTTTGATGGCGTAAACACCAGGACCTGGGGTGGAATGACTTTCCTAATCAGTTCCGGTATTGGTGGTGCCATGGACCCAAAAGATTCAGGTGTCTCAAGTGGATGGTGAGGTGTCAGGACCACAAGACAATTTGTTGAAAAATTCCCTGACAACTCCGGAGGGCTTGCAATTGGTTCTAATGAAGGCGGAACAGTAGGTTTTCCAAAAGTATATGTCCCTGGCTCATTCCAGGGTTGGGATGTTACGGATACTGACAATTCCTTATCATCGCCAAACAGTGATAAGATATACGAAGGACACAGGTATTTTCCTGATGCCAACACAGGCTTATTGTTTTCAAGAATTCCTGATTTTGCATTGGCAATGGGAGATCGTGACGGAGACGGCACCCTCGAAATGGGTATGGATACGATTTATGTCCAGGATCCCGGATTCTACTTTATCCAGGTTAACCTGAATGATAACACATATCTCATTGAAAAAAGAGACTGGGGTGTCATTGGTGATGCGACACCAGGTGGATGGGATAATGATACAGATATGACTTATGACCCTGAGCTGGATGCACTAACTGTTGAACTTGATCTTGTACCCGGTAATATGAAATTCAGGGCTAATGACGATTGGACTGTCAACCTGGGTGATGATGAAGGAAATGCCATACTCACACAAGATGGTGCGGACATTAATCTCACGGAAGGGGGAGCAGCAGAAATAACACTGTTCCTGGACAAACCGGATTATACCTTCGAAGTAGCACTGAAAAGTTTTGACAACAGGGGTATTTTCTTTATTGAAGGTCAAACTCTGGATATCACAGATCTTACCCTCTTTGAAGAAGGTTATGCAATTACGAAATACAAAAACATATCATCAGATGGTATACCCGGATCTGATACAGACTTTCCGGATACGGATTTTCCGATGTTCAGACTGGGGGATTTCTACTTGATGGCAGCAGAAGCTATCCTGAGATCAGGTGGCAATACCAACCTGGCTGTTGATTATTACAATGCAGTTGTTCAGCGCGCATTCCAGGGCGGTACCAAAGGAAATATAACTGCCGGTGAGCTCAACCTGGACCTTATACTTGATGAACGTGCAAGAGAACTTTACTGGGAATGCCACAGGAGAACAGACCTTGTGAGATTTGGAAAGTTCTCTCAAACAGATTATCTCTGGGCGTGGAAAGGAGGTGTTATGGATGGCATGTCTGTAGATCCAAAATTTGACATCTACCCTATTCCATCATCAGATATCGGTGCGAATCCAAACCTGGAGCAAAACCCGGGGTATTGATCGCAGGTTTTAAGCGAGGAATATGTCGCTGACACTATGATTTCTGGATAAGCTCAGAACAACTTTAAAAAGAAAAGACGTGTGGTTTAAACCACACGTCTTTTTTATGCATAAGTG
>JABDPK010000103.1 GCA_013042795.1 Saprospiraceae bacterium
TTATGCCAGGAAATTACGATCATTCCACCACCACCTACCCAGTTTTTTGATGATATCGAAATATGTTATAGTACACTGCTTGATGGATCCTGGGCAGGGCCGGAATTCCCGAATGACCTTGGAGAAAATTGGGTGGCAGGGTCAATATCCCTTGGAGATATTCAATCTTCACCTCAAGATGATGATGATTACTATGTGGTTACAAAAACATCCCCGCCTGACAGGTGCGGATGTACTTACGAGCAACAAATCAGGATAAAGATTGTGGCTGATAATGATCCGGGTGAAGTAGAATTGTCACTTATTGAATGCCAGTTACCATATACCTGGTTTGATATAACCATTTATACACTTGATGAATATTACAATGTCCCGGTCAGACTCTTCCAGGCTTCTTCAGAATCTGACTATACATTAGCAAAGTGTGACAGTTTAGTGGTTATAACGGTAAATGAAACAGAAGTGGATGCGCATATCTTTGAAAGTAATTGTACTCACGAGGGTAAGGAATATAGTTTCGCTATGGGTGGTATCGAACTACAAGGTGCAGATTACCAATGGATTGATGCCAATACAGGTCTGGATGCAACTGAAATAAGCGAATTCCCCAATGCACTTTTACCCACAGGCGAATATTTTGTGTATGTCAGTGGATATATTGAGGATGTGAATCATAACGATAATTCTGTTGGCACCGAGCCGTTATCATATATATCATGTGATTTTGGCCCTTTTGAGTTGTTTAACCCGGTTCCTGAAAAGCCTGAGGTTATGCCTTATGATACTTTTCTTTGTCCAGGCGAACAACTCAATGTTACCTTCAGTATCGACAGTGCCGTTGATACACTACAATACTTCTGGATTATACCGGAAAGCCTGATGGCATTTGACACGATCAGTGTTGATAGTACTTCTGTCACATTTAGTAGTGTTTCAGATTATGATGGCGCAGATACCCTTGCAGTTTATTCTTTGGCAGAATGCGCATTTTCAGATACTCTGATGATCCCATTTACTTTGGTATCAAGTGATCTTGTTCCGCAATTTGAAGATCGTATTGAATGTGAAGGTCGGGCATTTACAATTGAATATAATTACACGCCCGGCTCAAGCTATGAATGGTTTTTTGAACCAGGGATGACAATAGGGGATACCGGCGACGGAACACCTTTCCAGGTCGTATATGAAGATGCAGGAAATTATAGCTATAGTGTTATAGTCTCAACAAATGATGGTTGTGTCACTGAAGGCGGACCATACCTGGTCGATATTTATGAGTTACCTGACGCGCCTGAGATAAGATGCAATGATCTCGAAGAACAAACTTCGTTAACCCTCAGTTGGGATGAAATTCCTGGACTCGAGTATTCAGTATCTGTCGATTCTCCATCAGGAGTGAGTGGTGTGTTGAATGGTTCAGAATACGAAATAAATGACCTTGATCCTGGAACCGAGGTGACATTTACTGTCACTGTCATGAATAATGGCCCGGAAGAATGCAGGGTGAACAGCACAACGATTACATGTTCAACTGCACCATGTGTTTTACCGGAAGCACCCGAGATTTCATGTAATGACCTTGAAGACCCAACTTTAGTTAGCATAAGCTGGATTGAAGTACCTGGTTTGGAATACGCTGTTACAGTTGATTCCCCGTCTGGTGTCACTGGTACAATTGTCGGTACCGAATATTTGATAGAGAACCTTCAGCCAGGAACGGAAGTTGAACTGACTGTTACGGTAATGAATGATGGACCTGAGGGCTGCAATTCAAACGCAACGTCTATAACTTGTACTTCAGCACCTTGCATTTTACCGGAAGCACCCGAGATTTCATGTAATGACCTTGAAGATCCAACTTCACTTACTTTTAGCTGGGCTGAAACTCCAGGGATAGAATATTCCGCGACTGTAGATTCACCAGCGGGAATTACAGGTACACAATCTGGTTCAGAATACCTGGTTGAAAATCTTGAACCGGGAACTGAGGTTGTTTTAACTGTTACTGCAACAAATGATGGACCTGAAGGATGCAATATGAACACTGCTACAATTAGCTGTACGACAGCACCTTGTAATCTTCCGGAAATTGATCCGGGTAACTTCCAGGATCGATTCTTTTGTCAGAATGACCCATCGGTGAATTCAATACAATTCAATGTAGCTCTTCCACCTGGATTTTCCGGCATATTTTTCGGTCAAGGGGTAAATACAGCAGGATTTGTTGATTTGACGGATCCGGCTTTTTCAATGCCTGGAGAATACCCGGTTGTATTCAGCTATGAAGAAGATAATTCGGGATGCACAGATGAAATTGAGATAATAATAACGATCCAACCCGAAATTAGCATTGAAATTGGCGGCTCTTTCAGCCTTTGTCCTGGTGAAGCGGATTCAGTGGTGACTGAAGTTTCAGGTGGAGACGGAGGACCATACAATTATTTGTGGTCAAATGGCAGCACAAGTTCAGAAATTGAGATTCCGGTAGAGACTGACCAGCCTGCTGGTGTTTATACTGTGACACTTACTGTGACTGACAATTCAACTGAATGTATTGAAGAAAGAATTATAGAGTATACCATTTTGGATACATTACCTATAATCACTGAAGTACTGACCAGCTGTAATAATAACGGCACAGAACAGGATTTGACAGATGACTATTATGATGTATTCGTTAATGCCGCACTGGATCAAAGTTCTGGAGCGGGCAGGTTTTCTGTCTCTGCAGATGGGCAGGAACTAGCTGTGTTAGACTATAATACAGGAGGTAATTTTGTATTGCCCTTAAGCATTGATCTCATCGTTTTGGTATTTACTGACCTCGATGATCATAAGTGCAGCAATGAAGTCGAAGTCGGGCCATTTGCACCATGCGAACCTGAGTGCGATATACAAACCTCTTCGATTTTAATCTGTGATGATAATGATACCAGTGATCCATCCGATGATTTTTATACGGTCCGTATCGTTGCATTTGTGACCAATCCCGGAGCCAGTAATTTATTCGTTGTAGAAGTCGACGGTGAAGTAAAAGGAGAATACCCCTATGGTGATCCTGCCGAGATTATCCTTGACGCAAATCAGTCATATGATATATTGACTTACGACAAAGACAAGACAGAATGTTCAACAACTTCAATAGTTACACTGGAGCCATGTTCTTTCGATCGATATGAATGCGACGAACTGGCGTTTTATGGCTTGCCTCTTTATGGACCAATCGAAGATGCGGTTATGTCAGAGAAGGAAGACCAAACAGCAGCACAGTTTTTTGAACTGAATTCAGGAGAGAAAATTTCTTCTATATCTGTGTATGGAGCCAGGGAAAACCTGAAACAGGTTTGTGAGTCAGATTCAAGTTTATTTGAACTTTCATATTACGAGGATGCATCCGGATTACCAGGAATGGTTATGGAAGCTTTCACCATGTATGCCAGGGCAGATTCAGTAGGGCAGTGGGTAGATCCTTCTGACGGTAACGAAAAGATTGTTGTAGAATATCTCTTTGACCCGGAATTTGTATTAAGTGGAATTACATCTGGTTGGTTTTCCATATCGGTCCTTGATGAAGGATGTCCCTTTACCTGGCTTTCCGGGAATAATGCGCCTGCTTTCGGTGGAGCTATTGCGGATCCGTTGTTTAATTGGTCTTCAAGAGCTTCTTTTAACTATTGTCTTTATTATGATCCTACAAGTCTGGAGGAGGAGGTGTTTCAAGATTTGGAAATCTATCCGAATCCGGCAAGTGCATTCGTTCATGTCAGGAATGCCAGGGAAATATCAAAGATCGATATACTGGATATTACAGGTCGCAAGCTTAGGCATATTCAAAAACCCAGTGAAAACATGGACCTCGACATAGGGGAAATGCCTGAAGGCTTGATGTTGTTTGTTCTAACGGATAAAAAGGGGATTAGCAGGACTTATAAAGTTGTTAAAAGTCACTGATAATCATATATGTCTAGAAGGTGATATTTCAGGAATTAGAGAAGTAGGGCATCCCTGAATCTCCTGGTCTTGATATCGGGGAATTACCTGGCAGCCAGTTTGCCACCAAGGTAACCCATGGGAATATATGCCACCACAAGGTCGAGGATATTAAACCACAATGGTCCGCCAACCATCATGATGACTGATATACCTCCGAGGAGATAAAATGCTCCGATTCCCATGGCAAATTTCATGTTATTATTTGCGGCTAATTTAGCTACAGTAAAAGCACCTGCCAGTGTTCCGAGAGCATGGGCAAGGAATGGAAAAATGAAGTTTTTGAATTCAAATAATTCCATGCTTGCCTTGATGCCGTCGATTGTCGTCAGGTCTGCGCCTTCAGGTGGAGGAATTATACTTGGTCCCAAATTTACAAGCCCGCTGTTGATAATACTTCCGATGACTATGCCGGCAATGACAGCTAAAATATTTCTCAAAATAGGGTTCATAGTGTTTTGTTTTATTTGAAATTAATCAAAATAATAAATAACTATATTAGAGATCAATGAGATCTTTCAAGTGATGAGCACAGAGACAGTAAAAAATATCAATATCCTGGTGGATGATATTGCGACGATATTATCCGATAAAATTCAACAAGAACCCAATGAAAGTATTGAATTTCTAAGCGACTGGTTTTCTTGCCTGGAATTAACAGACTGGCAATCAATTGAAAAATATGAAGATGTGGGATATGCACGTATTAATATTCATCAATCACCAGATTTTGATATTCTGCTCGTGTGTTGGAAGCCAGGGCAATATTCTCCACCTCATGAACATCCATCCTGTGGATGCTTAATGAAAGTGATCCAGGGGAAACTCTTTGAGGATGTGATTTATAAAGGCAAAGTAGTCTCTTCAAAAATTCTTGAACCAGGAGAAGTAAGGTTCATCTGTAATGAAATGGGGAAGCATTCAGTCAGAAACAAGTCTGGAAGCAATGCGGTTTCATTGCATATCTATTCACCAGGAAAATATAAACCTGCCTAATATTTATTCCGGATGATATTGATAACTGGTAGTTCAGGGCATATAGGTAATGTGTTGGTTCGGAAACTTGTCGAACAGGGTGAAGAGGTGATATTGATGACTAAATCGGGTGAGAAACCGCTTTGGCTCAATCACCTTGATGTTGCTGTTCGTAAAGCCAACCTGAATGATCCGGAGGCTGTAGATGAAGCAATAAAAGGTTCAAGCGTAGTTTTTCATCTCGCCGGAATTATTTCAATTTCATCTTTTGATTCAACCGAATTACATGAAATTAATGTTGAAGGGACTCAGTATGTCGTAGATGCTTGTATCAGGCATGGCGTGAAGAGATTGATTTACACTAGTTCTGTACATGCTTTACCGGAAAGAGATTATGGAGAAGTTATCAGTGAAAGAGCAGAATTTAATGCATCTAAATTGTTTGGTGCTTATGCTCGCACAAAAGCGGAAGCGACGAGACGTGTATTGGAAGGGGTTAAGAAAGGACTTGATGCAGTGATCTGTTTTCCTTCAGGAGTCATGGGACCTCATGATCATCGAGGGTCTGAAGCCGGACGCCTGATAAAAGATTATGCAAACAATCGGCTTCCTGTGTATATAAACGGGGCATATAACTTTGTTGATGTAAGAGATGTCGTCAATGGCCTTTTACTTGCATGGAATCATGGCAAAAAAGGAGAAGGATATATATTGTCAGGAGAAAAGATGAGTCTCCAAGAGTTTTTTGATATTCTTAAATCCCTGCACCCTCAGATGCGTAAGCCCCAATGGCGTATTCCTTTACCAGTTGCACTGGCTTCAGCCTGGTTTGTTGAAAGTGTCTGTCGCATTATATCAGTTAAACCAATTTTCACAGTTTATGCGATAAAGGTGTTACAGTCTAATTGTAATATGCCAAGTAAGAAGGCCTCCTTAGAATTGGGATATTCTGCCAGACCGGTAAGACAATCCATAGCTGACAGCCTTGAATGGTTTAAAGAAAATAAGCTTATATCATGAGTAAGAGTGCTTTGGTGATTGGTGGACTTGGTTTTATAGGGTATCATATTGTTAAAACCTTACATGAAGCCGGATATAAAGTTTCAATTGGAAGTCGGTCCAAATCTGAAAGTCAATACACCACAGTACCGATCATCAATATTGACCTGGACAATATGAAAGACTCAGTATTGGAGTCAGTACTTGAACCATTCAGGATTATAATATTTGCCGGTGGGGTTGACGACAGGAATATTCCATCCAGGAATCAGAAGAACTACTTCTATAAAGGTAATGTAGTTCCTTGTGTACGTTTAGCAGAAATGTCCAGGATTCTGGATATCGAACATATCGTCATTCTCGGATCTTATTTCAGTTATTTTGACAGGAAACAGCCAGAGTGGAAGATGTCAGAAAAACATCCATATATTAAAAGTCGATTGCTTCAGCGTATTGAGACGCAGGAGGCATCAGATAGTAATACTCAAGTCAGCTGCCTTGAAATTCCATATGTTTTTGGAGCTTCACCAGGTTCAACACCATTATGGAAACCACTGATAAATTATATAGCAAGCTCACCAATTGTATTTTACACTAATGGCGGCACCAATATTTGTGCTGTTGAACAGGTGGCGGCTGCAATTCGTGGAATATTAAAATCTACTGAATTAAGAAATCACTGGATCGTAGGAGGGGATAATGTAAGCTGGAAAAAAATGATAGCGATGATCGCATCTGCATTGGGGAAGAAAAGAAAGGTAATTATTGTCCCTGATTTCATGGTAAAATTGACTGGTGCGATTGCAAAGTTCTATTTCAGCGTCCGGGGTAAATTTAGTGGTTTGGATGCTTATTATTTCATGGAGACCCAGGTGTCAGAAACTTATTTAGACACGAAAGAATCTATGCATATGCTGGAATACAAAAAAATGGACATGGATGAAGCTATAAGACAAACTGTCCACGCCTGCCAGATTAATTGAATTTAATGGTTTAACTTAATGTATATCTCGTCTTTTCCCGGAATGGAGAATTTTGCCGATTTAAAGGACGGGGCTGATAAGACAGGTCTTACATCATTTGAAAATCCAAATGGTTCTTTTGGATATCCAAAGAAGTTTTTGTTACAAATACTGTCATTATCCAGGTCATGGTATATTGCGATTGCATATTCACCCGCCGGTAAATGCTTGACTTTTTTTACCAGGATCCTCGACCTTACTTCTTCCCTGAACACTAAGTATTGCTTGTCGACTTTGGGAAAATCTTCAGCATTGTTATAGATTCCTATTTGAATGACACCTGTAACTTCTTTGATACTAGTTATGTGGATTGTCAGAGTGTAGGTGCTTGCAAATGATAATAATATCGATATGGCAAAGAATATCATTGAGACAATAATTCCAGTACGGATAACAATAAGTATTTTATTATATGATTCGGATAATATTATCACAGGAAATTGTTCCTATACAGATTTTTCGTAAGCTTCTTTAATCCATGAAATAATGTCTTTATCCACGTCCTTTACGTCTTCAAGACGAATACGATGTGTACACATAGTCCCGAA